>ONRZ01000304.1 GCA_900320345.1 uncultured Lachnospiraceae bacterium
ATTCCGCCTTTATATGGATAGACGGGCCCTATGAGGACCCATTTACTTTTTTGCATCGGTTTTATCTCTTGTTTCCCATCCGTTTACTTTTGCTTCCGTACCGTCTGCATCCGCCTGAGCTTCTTCGCGTTCGCTCTCCTTATAATCAAGCCTTCTGACACGGTACTGGATGTCCTCGAGGAGCTTCCTGTTATTGGCGATCACATCAGCCTGAAGCCCTACGATAAAGGTCATGAACCCAAGCAGCATGAGCGTCGAAGAAAATACCAGGGACTGGATATGTCCGTTGCCCGCGCCTCTGAAAAAGAAAACGAGGAACCTTATTACAAGAGCAAAGCCTAAGGTAAACGGGATAAGTCCCAGTATCGAGAAAAACGTTAACGACCGGTACATCATGAATGCTCGTACTATCGTGAGCATCGAACGCTTCACATATCCGAACATCGAATGGAAGAGCCTTGACTTACGGAGCTCTCCGTTGGTCCTTATCGGGACCGAGGTTATCGCCATGCTGGTCCTGCCCGCCTGAACTATGGTCTCAAGCGTGTAAGTATAATTGTTCATCACGTTAAGATGCATGGCGGCGTCACGCGAAAATGCCCTGAAACCGCTCGGTGCATCGGGAATATCAGTCTTACTCGCCACCCTTACGACATAACTTCCGAAATGCTGGAGTTTCTTCTTAAGAGGCACGTCTGCCTTACCTTCAAGGATGGGGCGTACCAGCTTCTCTATATCCGCTCCGCAGTACTGGTTATCGGCATCCGTGTTTACAATGATATCCGCTCCGTTTCTGAGGCATGCATCTATCCCCGCCATAAAGCCCTTGGCAAGTCCCTTGTTCTTAGTAAAGCTCACGACATAGTTGACACCCCAGTTCCTGGCAACCTCAACCGTGTTGTCGACGCTTCCGTCATTTATTATCAGTATCTCGATTTCATCTATCCCGTCTATATGCTTTGGCAGATCGTTTAATGCTATCTCAAGCGTCTGCGCCTCGTTAAGGCAGGGTATCTGGATGATAAGCTTCATTTCATTCCTTCTCTCTTGCTATATAGATTGGTCTTGCCTTGGTCTCAAGATATGTCTTGGCAAGATACTGGCCCACCACGCCGATACAGAACAGCTGCACACCGGCCAAAAAAACTATGATACATATCATCGACGGCCAGCCGCTCGTCGGATCGCCGTAGATAAGTGTCCTTACGATTATAAATACGATCATGACAAAGGCAAGCAGTGTGAATACAAGCCCTATGAATGCCGCAAGTGTGAGCGGTGCCGTGGAAAATCCCACAAAACCCTCAAGCGAGTACATGAACAGCTTCCAGAAGTTCCACTTGGTCTCTCCCGCTACTCTCTCCCTGTTCTCATAATCGAACCATTTGGTATCAAACCCTACCCAGCTGTATATACCCTTGGTAAAACGGTTGTATTCCTTCATGTCAAGAACGGCATTTACCATCGTACGTGTCATGATCCTGTAGTCCCTTGCGCCGTCCATTATCTGAAGGTCCGTCATTTTATTCATTATCTTATAGAACTGTCTTGCAAAAAATGATCTTATGGGAGGCTCGCCCTTTAATCCCCGTTTGAATTCTCGAGTCCTGCATAGATACCCGCTTCCTTGCCGAAATTGCGTGAAAATGAAACATAATGCACCCGGTCGTCTTTTTCCCTAAGGTCCTTTATGATCTCAAGCGTCTTATCCTTTGAACCGTCGTCTATGAAAAGAAGTTCAAATGCGATATCCGCATCCGTATTCTTAAAATCTTCCATCGTCCTGCTTATCTCATCATAAAACAGGGGCAGTGCCGCTTCCTCGTTATAACAGGGAACGACAATAGTAAGTAAGCTCATTATTTTACCTCAGCATCCGCATCTTAGTAAGTCAAATCTCCCGGCGCAGGGCGGGTCAAGAAATACCCTGAGTTTCTGCCTTGCATGAGGAGCACTCTCCATCTCCCCGCCTTCCTCGTTCCTGATACCCGTTACCTTAACCGGTATATCCCGTCCGTCGGGCTTCATAACCTCTATCTCATCCCCGACCTGCTCAACGGCGATCGAGCCGTCATCGTAAACCGCATCGGCCATCCCTAAATATATCGATTCCCTGACATACGTGCTGTTGTCATATATCTGGGTATTCTCATCGGGCTTGCCAAAATAGAAGCCCGTTGTAAACTGCCTGTATGTGCACTGGGCTATCTCGCGCCTGTACCAGTCCATGTTCTCGCGGTATTTTTCTTCGGAATCAAGAAGATCGTCTATCGCCTTGCGGTATGTCCTCGCGACCGTCGCGACATACAGGGCGGTCTTCATCCTGCCTTCTATCTTGAAGCTGTCTATTCCCGCATCAAGCATTTCCGGGATGTGCTCTATCATGCACAGATCCTTGGAATTAAAAATATATGTACCGCGCTCATTTTCAAACACCGGCATGTATTCGCCCGGCCTTGTCTCCTCAACGAGTGCGTATTTCCAGCGGCATGGATGCGTGCAGGCTCCCCTGTTTGCATCACGCCCCGTTAAAAAACTGCTTAAGAGACATCTTCCGGAATACGATATGCACATCGCTCCGTGTATAAAGCTCTCTATCTCCATATCTTCGGGGATATGCTGCCTTATCTCCTTTATCTCTCTTAAGGATAATTCCCTTGCGGAGACAAC
>ONRZ01000303.1 GCA_900320345.1 uncultured Lachnospiraceae bacterium
CCCATTGTATTTTCATAGAAAGCTATCGACCTTTCCATATCCTTTACATTAAATGCCACATGTCCTATTCCTTTTACCATCTTTTCTTCCTTTCATTTTCTAAATACAAACCCTTATCAGAATCATGTATACCACAGTTCCCGAAAGTATGCTTATTAATGAATTCCGTTTCCATGCCTGCAAAATGATTATGACTATTATCGAAATAAATTCCGGAAATCCAAATGGCGAACTTGTGATAGTCGTATTCCGCAGGCAGTATACTACCAGCATACCGATAATGGCCGGTGGCAGCACTTTCCCCAGATAGGCAATATATGAGGGAACTTTCTTTTTAAACACCAAAAAGGGCAGGAACCTGAGAAATATCGTACCGACTGACATCACTGCAACAAGAATCGCCGCATATCGTGAATCATTCATATGCCCGCCTCTCTTCCCGGATCAAGACGTTTTCTGAAAACTGTCAGAACCAAAGTTATAACGAGCATTGACGGGATCAGAAAACTGTCAGGTCCAAAGATCATAAGGCATATCAGTGTACTCAATAAGCCTGTTAAAGCCGGGATATGATCGTCCATCGCGATCCACTGTTCAACAAATGAGGCTACGAAGAGAGCTGTCATGCTAAACTCGATCCCTTTTGTCGAGAAGGGCAGAACCGAACCAAGAATGCTTCCCGCCACACTTCCAATAACCCAATAACATTGATCAAACATAGAAACAAGGAATCGATATAGTGAGGTATCTTCCACATCAGAAAGATCATCACTACATAGAAGTGAGTATGTTTCATCGGTCAAGGCAAAAATAAGATAGGGTTTATATCGTCCGGAATCCCTATACCGGTTGATCATGGATATGCTGTAGAAAAGATGCCTTGCATTAACCATGATCGTTGTGATCAGAGTCATTATTATGGATGCTCCCCCTGCGATCAGCCCCACACCCACATACTGCATCGAACCGGCATAGATAAGAAGGCTCATCGCAAGAGCCCAAAGAATTCCGTATCCGGCATCACGTAGAAGGATACCAAAACCAATCCCTAAGACCAGGTATCCCGCCATTACCGGTATTGTTTTAAAAAAAGCTTTGGAAGGCCTGTATCTGCATATCCCAGTATAAGTCCGCCAGTAATGGTCTCATTATCCTCAAGCCCGTAAGGCCTCAAAAACGACCTTATTGCTTTATTATCTTCCAGCCAGTGGAGCTGGTTTATCCAGCATGAACCAAGATCAAGGGCATTTGCTGCTATCATCATGTTTTCCAGGGCGCAGGCACTGTCAGCCATTGCATTGCCATAACCTTTCTTGTTTGCAACCACTATGAAGACACCCTGCTTGGACGCACTGATAGAATGCTTAAGAGATACATATGTATCCTGATCTGCCTCCATCTTTGAAAACTCTTCTTTTACAAGATCAGCCATCGCATTTAAAATGTGCTTTTCGTTGAACACGAGAAAATGTGTATTCTGGCTATTGGAACCGCTTGGTGCATACCTGCCTGCTTCTATTACCTTTTCTATAAGGGCCCTGTCAGGCATCTTATCTGAATATTTTCTTGTGCTTCTTCTTGATAATATAGCTTCTAATGCTTCCATATAACTCCAATCAACTTATTTCATTATACATTTTAGTAAGCGTATTGGCATCAGTCTTCTTAATTTCTGTCATAATATAGGTTGCATTTTGCAAAAATAGAGCCGGGAGATTTCTCTCTCCCGGCTCAGTCATCATTTTTTACAAAAATTCTTGATAGCCTGATAAGTAAATTCCGCAGTTCCGTCACCGCCCATCTTATCGATATTCTCGGTAAATTCCCCGCCGGCTGCATACATCTTTCCAAGGCCGGAGAGCACTTCATCCGAACACTTATAAAAATGGTTCGTGATGAATCCCTGAAGCTTCTTTACCTGTTCCTGCACTTTATCCGATGCAGGATCCTTCTCCTTCATGGCTCCGAATTCTTCAAAGATCTTCATGAAGTCAGCCATGATGCCTTCTTCATCCTGCTTTGTGCGTCCCTTACTCTTCATGGCAAATTCCTTATATTCAGGG
Organism: uncultured Lachnospiraceae bacterium; assembly: GCA_900320345.1. Classification (GTDB taxonomy): domain Bacteria; phylum Bacillota; class Clostridia; order Lachnospirales; family Lachnospiraceae; genus UBA2868. The sequence continues at coordinate 2,064 of ONRZ01000303.1, forward strand.
GTGGTTCCCCATTCTTCCTTAGCTCGCTTTGCATATTCATCGAGCTTATTTGAGTCAAATGCTGTGAAATCCAAATCTTGATATCCTTAAGTGGAAACTCCAGCTCCCTGAACAGTAAGATCTGCTGTAGTCTCTCAAGGGCTGCATCGTCATACAGCCTGTACCCGGACTCGGTATACTCCGCCGGTTTTAAGAGTCCTATCTTATCGTAATACTGCAG
>ONRZ01000302.1:0-1167 GCA_900320345.1 uncultured Lachnospiraceae bacterium
GAGCGGAAGATTTCTTTTCTTAAAGAAAATGAGGAAAAGCATGGTGATCAGCGCTGTGATCACAGCCAGAATGATGCTGTTTGCGCTTATCATCGTCTTACCCTGTAAATATGCCTGGATGATGTTTGCGTGGATCTCAACACCGTACATCGTCCTGCCCCTGTCGGAAGCGGGCTGGTAGGAGTCCTGGGAACCCGGAGCATAAGCACCGACTAAGACAATCGCATCCTTAAATGCCGATGAGGGTACCTCGCCCGACATAACGGCACGCATCGAGACTTCAGAGAATTCTCCCGATTCACCGGAATATATAAACTGGAACTGGCCCTTGCCGTTAGCCCTCGGAACTGCCGCTTTCATACCGGTTTTGCAAGAGCAAAACTGTCCTGTTTATCACCCGCTTTATCCCTGAGTTCTTCAGGTACCTTTATGCTGTTTACCGAATAACGCACATAGCCGTCTCGTGCAATGCTCGCATTCGTAAACCCGCTCACCGCAGCTTCGTTAAGCCCGGGATAGGGCATCTCGATATCCGCGATATGCTCCTTATCGTAATACCTGCTGCCATCCGCTGCCGTCATAACAGCGCCGCGGTACACTATGTTGGTACCCACGACAACATCCCGTCCACGTGAGGCTTTGATCAGCGCCTCATCCGCCGCATCATCATAGTGATCGGTAAGGATGAAATCAAGGCCGACCACGGCCGGAGAATTCTCCTTATCCTCATACAGCTTATTAAGGAGCTGTGCAAGCTTCTCCCTTGACCAGAGCGTGAAATTCCCGTATTCCGAAAGGGTCTCCTCATCTATGCCGATGATCACTATTTTCCTGTCTGTTCCGTTGAGTCTTGAATAGAAATGATCTGTAAAAAATGCGTCAACAGGATACAGCGGATCAAACACGACCGAAAGCACGATCAGTATCGCCGCTATCGCAAGACCTGCCTTGTAAAAATGTTTCTTAACACCCACTGTCAGTACCCCTTGATCTTATCCTCATAATCCGAGCCTGTTACCGTGCGGAAATTCTCGAGGTATTTCGACGGATCCTTCTCCACCTCATACATCGTGTTAAAAGCCGCAAGCAGCATCGCGTCCGGATTATATTTAAGTTCGAACCGCCCCTCATCGATACCGGCCTTGAACTTATCAACCTGCCACACCA
>ONRZ01000302.1:1185-2609 GCA_900320345.1 uncultured Lachnospiraceae bacterium
GCCGGCGAAGACTCAAGCCTAGCCGTGAACTCCTTAAGGAAATCCTCATCCTTATTACTGTATTTACATAGTGCCCTTGCAAATTCGAGGGCTTTTGGATCTAATATGTACATAATTCCGTGTATCTTACAAAATTCCTTTTTCTATATACATTGCAACTCAAGATGTGTTAGAATGATTACGTTGTCGCTCCCATTCTGGCAGCAGAAAGGGGGTGTTTGCTTGGCTTTAGTTATATCATTCTTTGTTTCCGTCGCGGCAAGTGTAGTCGGCTACTACATTTGCAAATGGCTAGACGGAAGCGACAGCGACAATTAGCCTGACGCAGATGCTCTACTGCGCATCAAATTGAGCAGAAAACCCTCGTAGCGGCAACTACGAGGGTTTTCGTTGGTGTAAACTTGAATTATATCATTCTTTAGCTGCCTTTATTGTAACATATGTATTCAATTAGTCAAGCGTTTATCAGGTTTACTCCAGGCTCCACGGGATGTGGTCGACGCATACACTTCCTAGTGCGCCGTCCATGTTAACGGCATCAAGGCTGTGGGTTATCAGGATCCCCTCTTTATCGTACATATACATCTCGGCCATGTAATTACCGCATTCCTGGTTGTGATCCGAAATGTTCACGGTGTAGGTCACCTCATACAGGTCATCCCCAAGCTCCTCTATCGTGCCCGAAGCCGCCTCGTCCGTTTCGTAATCCGGCATAAGATCATCCTGCCCGTCCGCAGCTGTCCACACAGGGAACTGCACCCTGTCAAGTCCGTTGCTCGAATAAACCACCGCGCTTATCGTATATGTTCCCTCTGCCCTGTTCGTCCGCATTAACACCGAGCGAACATAAGGATCTGTCGCATACTCGTTGTAATCGGAATTCGCAACCGCACACCATTCTTCCTGCCTCATACGATACAGTTTGAAAAAGCTTCCGTCCTTACCGGACCAATGCTTGCTGTTGGGCTTGTCGCGATCGCTCCCGGTCTTCTTAAAGAAGTTCGACTTACCGTATAACGCCTTCTTATCAATGCGCCATACAACGAACCTGCCGTCATCCGTCTCGTACCCATCGGTGACATACACTCCCGTCCTGTCGTAATCAAGCAGGATCATGAAGTGTGAGGACCAGTCGTTTTTCTTGATCTTCCAGTAGCGCACATACAGGATATCCCCTGCCTTCGCGCCCGTCCTCTCAAGTCCACACCTGATTGACATAGGCGCAGCACTGGATGCTGACCGCTTCGCCGCCCTTATAATACGGGCTCATGAACGTACCTCCAAGCGACTCCGCGTAAGCAACTATTACCTTGCGGATCCTGTCGACACCCTCTCCGGTTATATATGAAGCATCAAAAGGCCTGTCATCGTAGACATATTCTTCTTCTATCTCGAAATAATCATCCTCTTCGCTGTCGACCACA
>ONRZ01000301.1 GCA_900320345.1 uncultured Lachnospiraceae bacterium
TCGCTCATTGCCATGGCGGCAAGCGTTCCTACCGTATCCGCATCAGTCCTTATCCTGCCCAGCGAAACAGCATAGATACTGTCACCGTCCAGTGAAGTGTGCACAGGTCTTATTGACCTCGCATACCCGTTGTGTGCCATCCCTGCGATCTTGCACAGATGCATCTTATCAAATTCGGCATTTGTCATGATCACCCCGAGTGTAGTGTTGCTCACTATCTTTTTGACCGCGTCGGAAGTGTCATTGCCCTTGAGCATTACATCGACCGTATTTTCAAATCCCGATCTGTCTTTATTTAACAGTCCCGCTACTTTTTCTCCGGTTTTCCAGTCAAATATATCGCCGAAAGCATTTAACACGACCACGGCACCTACCTGGAGTTCTCCCGCCTGCACGGCATAACTGCCTATGCCTGTCTTCATACAGGTATCCATTCCCATGATCTTCCCAACGGTTGCACCTGTTCCGGCACCGTAATTCCCGTCCCTGTAATTTGGTGCTTCCAGGGCATACTTTGCCGCTTCATATCCCATTGCCGCATCAGGATGCCTGTTCATATCCCCAACAGTTAAGTCGAAAATATCAGACTGTACTACCAGCGGGACTCTTGCTTCACCTACCGGCAGTCCGATACCCTGCTCTGCGAGATGATCCATAACGCCGTTCGCCGCTCCCAGTCCGTATGCACTTCCGCCGGCCAGTACTATTGCGTGGATAAACTGAGCGCTCATAAGCGGATTGAGTAACTGTGTCTCTCTCGATGCCGGCCCTCCGCCGCGTACATCAAGTCCCGCACACATCCCCGTTTCCGATATAAAAACAGTGCATCCGGTCCCTGCCTTCTCATCCTGCGTCTGCCCTATCTTTATTCCCTTTATCCTGCTTATATCTATTTTTTCCATATTATTGTCTGTTATTCCCAAAACCGCAATTTTCCGGTCTATTTAAGATCATACTCAAGCCTTACGGTGATGGTCGCCGTCTTATATCTGGATGTATTGTCAAAAGCACCGTCATATGAGTAACTTCCCGTACCGGAATTCTTGGCAGTTATCTGAAATACACCGAGGTTTGAGTTCTTAAGCTTTCCGACTTTCGCACCTGCATTATTCGCAACGATCTCTATCCTCTCTCTTGCGTTTTCGGATGCCTTGTCTATAAGGCTGAGCTTAAGGGCATCCAGATCGGAGTAGTAATACTCGGGTGAACCCAACGATCTCAACATTATTGGAAGTAATGATAACGCTCTGGGTAAGTGTGTATCCGTTTGGCTCGCTTCCTATATAATTGCCGTTATCGTCGTAATTCTCCTTATAATTCTGAGTGATATCCACCGAATTGAACACGATCTCGTCCTCGGACAGATCGTTGTCAAGCAGATAATCCATTACCCTGTCGGCATCCTTCCGGATCTTCTTGTACGCATCCTTTGATGAAAGCGCCCATGCGGAATGCCGAGATCGTGTGCTCACTGTCCGACTTAAAATGCAGGAGCCCGAAAGCTATCGCACCACAGCTTGCGACGATGCAGATCCCGATGATCAGTGCGCTCAGCCAGTTTGTCTTCTTTGTGTTCTGTTCCATTTTCCTTCCTCCTTATATGATATGTAATGGTTCCTCCCAAATTAATAATTATCCGGCAGATCATTTTCAAGAAGAATATATTTATGTCCCTGCCCCTTTATCTCATAAGCATAAGCAAGAGCTTCCTCTAGTTTATCAAATGCTTTGAGCTTATCTTCATCAAATCCCTTACTCATAACTCCGTCATATATGGGCTTCGTACGCTTTTTCCCGACAAGAAGTATATAGTCGCAGCAATCTGCCGCATAAGTCCCGAATCTGTGATTGTATTCCTCTTCCTTATCACCGAGCTCTACCATTCCCGGTGTTATGAGTATCCTGATGCCGTCAAAGAGCTTAAGAGTCTCGACCGCAGCCTTGGAACCAACGGGATTTGAATTGTATGCATCATCTATTATGGTGACCAGTCCGTGTTCCCTAAGCTGCATGCGGTGCTCAACGCTGTCAAGCCTCCTTACCGGGATCTTCAGTTCGGACAGGCTGACACCTAACTTATTCGCAACCGCTATCGCTCCCAC
>ONRZ01000299.1:0-1717 GCA_900320345.1 uncultured Lachnospiraceae bacterium
TCCGAGTATCTCAAACATCTTCTCCTGTATATCGGACTGATGTATCCTTACGGAACCTCCGCCAAGCTCTGTACCGTTAAGAACTATATCATAAGCCTTCGCCCTTACGCGTCCGGGATCCGAATCAAGATACTGTATGTCTTCATCCATCGGCATAGTGAACGGATGATGCATGGCCTTGTATCTGTTCTCTTCCTCGCTCCACTCAAGAAGCGGGAATTCGGTAACCCACAGGAAGTTGAATTCTCCTGCAGGTATAAGATCATAGGTCTTTGCTATCTCAAGCCTTAATGCACCGAGCACGTTCCATACGATATTTGTCTTATCGGCGGCAAAAAGAAGCAGGTCGCCGGGTTCGCCGCTCATTGCCGATACAAGGTTCTTAAGTTCATCCTCACTCATGAACTTTGCAAAACTCGACTTATATGTACCGTCAGGAAGCACGCACAGATAAGCAAGTCCCTTTGCTCCGCAGCCTTTTGCATGATCTACGAGTGCATCTATCTTCTTCCTCGGCATCTCGGCCTGTCCCTTTACATTGATACCCCTTACTAGCGCACCCGTGAACACGCCGAAGCCACAGCCTTTTACCGTATCGGAAACATCCGTAAGTTCCATTCCGAAACGCATATCGGGCTTGTCCGAGCCGAAGCGGTCCATCGCCTCCTGCCATGTCATCCTGCGGATCGGCAGAGGAACATCTATATCGAGAACCTCCTTGAACACCTTCGCTATCGCTCCCTCGTTTACGGCGATAACATCATCCACGTCAACAAATGACATCTCAAGGTCTATCTGCGTGAATTCAGGCTGCCTGTCCGCGCGCAGGTCCTCGTCACGGAAACATTTTGCCACCTGGAAATACCTGTCATATCCCGAGCACATGAGCAGCTGTTTGAACAGCTGAGGTGACTGCGGGAGCGCATAGAAATTGCCCGGATGTATGCGGCTCGGCACCAGATAATCCCTTGCTCCTTCAGGTGTGCTCTTCTGAAGTATGGGCGTCTCTATCTCAAGGAAACCTTCGTTCATAAAATAATTACGGATAACGTTTACGATGCGGCTCCTTAATATGATGTTCTTCTGAATGTCCGGGCGCCTCAGATCGAGGTATCTGTACTTAAGCCTCAATTCCTCCTTGGTCTTTGAATCGGCTTCTATCGGGAAAGGAGGTGTTTCCGCTTCCGATAATATACGAAGTTCTGTTGCCCTTACCTCTATCGTACCTGTCTTAAGCGCCTTGTTTGCTTCACCCGCCCTCTTTTCGACACGGCCGACAACCGCTATCACAAATTCACTCCTTAACTTATATGCCTTATCGAAGCCTTCGCTTCCTATATCCTTATCTTCAAATATGATCTGGAGTATTCCCGAACGGTCCCTTAGATCCGTAAATATGATGCCTCCCTTGTTCCTGCTCCTCTGTACCCAGCCCATAACGGTGACTGTCTCACCGATATTTGCCTCACTTAATTCCGTACATCTGTGGGTCCTCTTAAGACCCATCATAGACTCTGCCATGATAAAATCCTTCCCTTCTATTTCTTTAATTCTGTATTGTAAAAATCACGTATATCCTCTGCAGCATATCCTTCCTTCATAAGCTGTTCCTTCTGGAACTTCTTATTCTTGTTCATCTGGGATATGAGAACCTTGACTCCCTTTGAACGAAGGTCTGCGGCTTCCTTCATGATCTCGCAGATCCGCTCACCCGATG
>ONRZ01000299.1:1727-2538 GCA_900320345.1 uncultured Lachnospiraceae bacterium
TCATATCTTCCGCCGCCCGCTACGGAGCTTCCGAACTCATCCATGCTTATCTCAAATATGGTTCCCGTATAATAAGACATACCGCGAACCAATGTGGGGTCAAATTCGATCTTAAAATCTGCGCCCTTGGTCGCTTCCACGCATGCCATTATCGTCTCAAGACTCGAAGCGGTCTCATCGGGAAGAACATCCCCGAGCCTTTCCTTTAAGCTCCTTAATCCATCTATATCACGGCTCGTGCTTGTAAAAAGCTCAAGATATTTATCCACATCCTCTTCCGGGAACTGAGCTTCTATAAGTTCATTTCTGACCCCGTCAGTCCCTATCTTGTCCATCTTATCAAGAGTAATGAAGATACCGTCAAGTTTATCCTCGGGGAAACCCGCATAAACAGCCATCGCCTTAAGTATCTTCCTGTCGTTTATCCTGACCGTGAAGTTTTTGCCTGTATGAGTTCGGTCTCTGCAAGGTAACTCGGATCTCCGAGTATATCTATATCGCACTGCACGAACTGGCGGAAACGTCCCTTCTGAGGTCTGTCAGCACGCCATACGCTTCCCATCTGGAGCGCCTTGAACGGGCTCGGGAGCTCGTTCGCATGGTTCGCATAATATCTTGAGAGCGGTACTGTCAGATCATATCTTAATCCCGAATCGGCCAGATCCTCCTCACACTGCGCCCCTGCTATATCGAGCTTCTCTCCGCGCTTCATTATCTTGAATATGAGCTTCTCGTTCTCGCCTCCCTGCTTTGAGCACAGGTTTTCGATATGCTCGACACAGGGCGTCTCTATCGACTGGAAGCCGAAGCC
>ONRZ01000296.1 GCA_900320345.1 uncultured Lachnospiraceae bacterium
AGGATAAATACACCGAGAGCAGCGACTACAAGGTTATGACCGGGGAATGCATTGACTTTTATTATCTTACCGTTTTTGTCCTTGGTAAACTTGCCGATACGGGGACCTAACATCCAGGCACCGATCAGAGCACAGATACCGCCTACCATATGGATACAGTTGCTGCCTGCATAATCGTGGAAACCCCACTGTGCCAGGAAACCGCCGCCCCACGTCCAATGTGCTTCGATCGGATAGATTATTGCCGAGATAACGGCCGAATACACACAGTATGCCGAAAACTTGGTACGCTCTGCCATCGATCCGGAAACTATCGTTGCTGTCGTTGCACAGAAAACAAGGTTAAATACAAAACCTGAAAAATCGAAATTCTCAAAGTTCGTGAACACATCAAAGGTAAACCTTCCCGAAAATCCTCCGAGCATGTTCTCACCTAACATGATGGATGCTCCGCAGATAAACCACATCACGGTTCCGATACAGAAATCCATAAGGTTTTTCATGATTATGTTTCCTGAGTTCTTGGCTCTCGTGAAGCCCGCCTCGCACATTGCAAATCCTGCCTGCATCCAGAATACCAGTGCCGCTCCTATAAGGAACCAGACACCAAAGACCTGTTCGTTTAAAACACTCATGATTTCATCCATAATATTTTCCTCCTCTTATAATACGAAAATTTTATGTAAAAACGGCGCCTGCCATTTGGTAGACGCCGTTGTCTGTCTTATGAAACGGGGAAAACGTCCCCTGTTTCATTTTCTAAATATAGAAAAGTATATCCTCATACTTCGGATAAGGAAGCACTCCGTCAGGCAGATAACCTTCTATCGCATCCGCCTCCTTACGGATTTCTTCCATATCACTTATTATCGTTTCATGATAGTACTTAGCCTGAGCAAGAGAATCCTCAATGCCTTCAGCCTTATCCGTATCTGCGCTTAACTTCTCTGTAAGATCGAAGATCTTATCATAGCTCTCGCTTAACAGCTTGATGACCTTCAGATCGGCCTTACTGCCAAGTCCGGCATCCAAGGCCTTCTTCGCCGAAACTGATGCAACGAGCTGATCCGTATAATCTCCTACCGACGGAAGGAACTCGGAAAGGACCATGTCCTTTAAGGTAAGGCTCTCGATATGTATCGTCTTTGAGTAATTCTCAAGCAGTATCTCATATCTTGATTCTATCTCGCTGTCGGTGAAGATGCCGTGTTTCTCAAACAGTCTCCTGTTCTTGTCAGCTATGAACGAAGGCAGTGCATCGGGAGTTGACTTTAAGTTATATAATCCTCTCTTCTCAGCTTCCTTAATCCTCTCTTCTCAGCTTCCTTTACCCATTCATCCGTGTAGCCGTTGCCGTTAAAGATCACGCGTTCATGAGCGATTATCGATTCCTTTACTATATCATGCACCTTCGTTTCGATCTCGTCTTCGGATACTCCCTTTAACTTCTCGTAAAATCTGCTGAGTACTTCAGCAACCGCCGTATTAAGTACTACGTTCGGGCCTGATACCGAAAGTGACGAACCGAGCGACCTGAACTCGAACTTATTGCCCGTAAACGCAAAAGGTGATGTCCTGTTTCTGTCCGTATTGTCCTTGGTAAAATGAGGTATTACCGTCGTCCCGATATTCATCTTGGTGGTATTTATCTTCTCAAAGAACGTATCGTTTTTGATCGAATCCACAACCGCCTCAAGCTCGGCTCCGAGGAAGATCGATATTATCGCGGGCGGTGCCTCATTTGCTCCGAGCCTGTGATCGTTTCCCGCGCTTGCTACCGACAGTCTCAGAAGATCCGCATATTCATCCACTGCCTCGATTATGGCTGCGAGGAAGATAAGGAACTGGATATTGTCCGCAGGTGTTTTGCCAGGATCGAGAAGATTCACACCCGTATTGGTTATCATAGACCAGTTGTTGTGCTTTCCCGAACCATTAATGCCTGCGAAGGGTTTCTCATGAAGCAGACATACTAGATCATGCTTCTCGGCAACCTTCTTCATTACCTCCATCGTAAGCTGGTTATGATCTACCGCTACGTTCGTTGTATCAAATACCGGTGCAAGTTCATGCTGGCAGGGTGCGACCTCATTGTGTTTGGTCTTTGCGGGAATGCCGAGCTTCCACAATTCCCTGTCAAGATCATGCATGTATTCGACAACCCTTGGCTTGATCGTACCGAAATAATGATCCTCCATCTCCTGGCCCTTCGGCGGGAGCGCTCCGAGAAGTGTCCTGCCTGTAAAAATAAGATCCTTACGTCTCTTGTAGTCCTCCTTATCGATAAGGAAATATTCCTGCTCGGGGCCGACTGTGGTAGACACACCGGTCACATCTGTCTGACCCAGGATGTTGAGCACCTTTGTCGCTTCCTTTGATAAAGCTTCCATTGATCTTAGCAGCGGTGTCTTCTTATCAAGCGCCTCACCGGTGTATGAACAGAATGCCGTGGGTATATATAATGTTCCGTCCTTTATGAATGCCGGCGATGTCGGATCCCAGGCTGTATATCCCCTTGCC
>ONRZ01000293.1 GCA_900320345.1 uncultured Lachnospiraceae bacterium
CGCTGCATCAAAGGCCAATATACAGAGCATAGGAGACGGGGATTATCAGATAGGCTTTACCCAGTCCGATGTTATGAACTATGCCTGGGACGGCAGCAGATCCTTCGAAACGGACGGCCCGTGCCGTGATTTCCGTGTACTCGGAGCGTTGTATGCCGAGACCGTGCAGCTTATCACCATGAAAGAAGATATTAAGAGTGTCAGCGATCTTAAGGGAAAGAGTGTTTCCATCGGTGCACCGGGCTCGGGAGTGTATTTTAATGCAATGGATGTACTGGAAGGAGCGGGACTTACCGTGGATGATATCAAACCGCAGTATCAGAGCTTCGATGACAGTAAGGAGGCACTTAAGGACGGACAGATAGATGCCGCCTTTATAGTGGCCGGAGCGCCTACATCAGCCATTACGGAACTTGCAACGACGAACGGAGTCTTCCTGATCCCGATAGAAGGAGAGCTCAGGGACAATATCATGAGATCTTGCCCGTATTATGCTCCGCTTGAGATTCCCGCAAATACTTATCCGAAACAGAACGCTCCTATTGAAACGATCACAATAAAGGCTACCCTTATAGTTGATGCGGATATAGATGAGGACACCGTGTATGCACTCACGGCTGCGATCTTTGATCACGTCGAAGAGATCGCCAAAGAGAATGCAAAGGGTGAGGAACTGTCGATAGAAAATGCCACATCAGGGATAACGATACCGTTCCATGCCGGTGCCGCACGTTATTACAAAGAACACGGTGTTACGGTAAATACGCAGTAGGAGGAACCAGGGTTTATGAGCAATCAGGCAAGTGATATAAAACATGAAGTGAACAGCGATGACCTTAACGCGGTCATGAAAAAATATGACAGAGAATCAAATGTACGTGTATGGACGGGAAAGCCCGCATTTATCGTAAAAGCATTATTGATAAGTTTCTCGCTTTTCTGTGTCTGGGTAACCCTGTTTTCGACATTTCTGGAGGAGATAAGGCTTACATCTTTTATGGGTCTTGTCGTACTTTTGGGTTTTCTCCAGTATCCGGCGAATAAGAACAACAACAGAGCAAATCATATCCCATGGTACGATGTGATCGGCATGATCCTCGGTGCGGGTGCTTTTATCTATTATACCTTCAGCGCGGAACAGATCATCCAGCAGGGAACAAGATTTCAGCCTTATCAGATAGTGATAGCCATTATCGGCATACTGGCTCTCTTAGAGGTAACAAGGCGCAGTGTCGGCTGGCCGATCCTGATAGTAGCCCTGTTTTTCATAATATATGCTCTGGTATACGGACTGACGAATCCTTCCTTTGCCGGAAGAGCCAGATATCTGGTCAGGAATCTCTTCTATGCGAAGACGGGTATACTGTCAACGCCGATCAATGTGTGTTCCAAGTACATAGTCGTCTTCATCATATTCGGTGCATTCCTGGAGCGTACCGGGATCTCAAAGCTGTTCATCAACATAGCGAACTGTATCGCCGGACGTTTTGCGGGAGGTCCTGCCAAGGTGGCGGTCATCTCTTCGGCTCTTTGCGGAATGGTAAGCGGATCTTCGGTCGGAAATACCGTTACTACGGGTTCCGTTACGATCCCGATGATGAAGGAGACCGGTTACAGATCCGAGTTTGCGGGAGCAGTGGAGGCCGCGGCTTCCACAGGCGGTCAGATAATGCCACCGATAATGGGAGCTGCAGCATTTCTTATGGCAGATATCATAGGCGTTCCCTATTCGGATATACTTATGAGGGCTGTCTTCCCTGCAGTACTTTATTTTACCGGTATCTTCATAGCGGTCCATCTTGAGGCAAAAAAACACGGGCTTACCGGAATAGCAAAGGAAAAGCTGCCTAAATTATCCTCACTGCTAAAGAAGATCTATCTGCTGCTTCCTTTGGTACTTCTTGTGATCTGGGTTTCAAAAAACATGATGACAATGCAGAGAGCAGCAGCATTTGCCATAGTTGTTACTATCGTCGTCGGAATAGCGGACGGCATCATAAGCGGAAACTATCGCGATGCATACCGTGCCATTAAGAGTAAGAAGAGCGATAATGCAGCTGCCGGAGTGATATGCGGTAACAATGAGGAAACGGAAAAATGTTTTACTCTTAAGAAGTTTGCGGATTCTCTTGAAGCGGGAGGAAAGGGAACGATAAC
>ONRZ01000291.1 GCA_900320345.1 uncultured Lachnospiraceae bacterium
CAATGAGAAGTAATAGAAGAACCAACCACATATTAGCTACTGTGATCGCGCTTTTTGTTCTTGTTATCGTTATTGTGCTTATGATCTATTTATACAGATCGATGCATAAGCTTAAGTCGGTTTCCCTTGTGCCCAATTTCTCGGAGACTGAACTCAAGGCTGATACGGATTACCTTTTCATCATCAAGACGGAGCCATACAACGCTGATATCAAGTCGATAAAGTATAATATTGACGATCCCTCATCGATTTTCAAGGAAGGGACCGGACCGCATAAGGCAGAGCTCCATACAGGCGGCGCAGGGACGATAACAATGTATGTCAACGTAGGAGACATCGAGAGTGAGAAGATATCGTTCACCGTCACCGATCCCTTTGGAGTTGCGGAGACGGCAGTTGAAGATACTGAGGATGCGGAGCCTGCCGGTGAAGAAGCGGTTTCCGAGACGGAAGCCGTAACCGAACCCGAACCGGAGCCGGTTAAGACAGTTACTGTAACTGGCGATAATGTCAGGATGAGGTCAGAGCCAAATACGGACTGCGAGGTCGTAAAAACCTGCAGTAAGGGCGAAACATACAACCTGATAGAAGTTACGGGTGAGTGGACCGGCGTTGATAATAACGGACAGGAATGTTATATAAAGACCGAGTTTCTTGAGGAAACGGTGCAGGAGCCCGCAGCAGATACCGGTGATGATAAACCGCAGGATAGTACGGCTGCCGGAGCAAATACCGGTAACAATGAGAATACAGCTGCAGACAGTGCAACCGGTAATACAGGCGACAGTAATAAGTCAGACAAACCGGCCGAAGCCGATAAGGTCATCGGAGAGGGAATGGTAGAGGTCGAATGCAAGGACGGCAAGGCGATGTTCACCCAGGCGGAATATGATTACTTCGTAGCCACCTGGAGCTACACCGGCATGGCCGACAAGATGATGACACACCACACAGCCGATGAACTGCATAAACTATATAAGAATACACATTAAGAAACCTGAACATCATCTAAACGGTGGTGTTCAGGTTTTTTATTTGCCGGCATAATTTTTCCGTGGCTTTTGTCTGTAATTGATTAAGCCACTTCTCAGTTTCCGGACAGCTTCATATAGGGTTCTCCCATCAGAACGTGTTTATATCCGTCGCCCGTCTCTTTTTCGGGGCATAACAGTTCTACGATATCGCTTCCGCCGAACAGGAAGTACCCCATGGGATCGCCCTTTTGTACCTCGGCACCTTCTACGACAGTGTCTTCCCAATTACAGGAGCAGATCTGCGACATGCCTATAGGAAGGACGGCGACCAGACCGTATTCATGTGTATCAATGATCACGCAATCACGGGTTTCTATCATCTGCCATCCGGGAATGGCATCTTCCAATACGTACCTTTCAAGTTCCGGATCCCAGACAGTGATCCCGCCTGCCGCGTTCGTCCCCTTGATCTTGCGAACCTCCATGATCGTACCGCTTACCGGGAAATGATAACGATGATAATCGTTTACATCCAGAAATGTATGCGTCAGTGTTCCGCCACGGAAGGCATCTGCATATTCGGAATCAGGACCTATCAGCTGACTGATCGATGTAAAGTTGGCGGATTTGATGTTCACGCCTTCTTTCTGAACCAGGTCTCCGTTCTCATCGATATCCCAAATACCCTGAGGAGCAGAATCCGCAGGAGCAACCACCTCACTGTCGGCGATAGGTCTTACGGACGGGTCGGAAAGCTTCCGTGAAAACCATTCATTGAATGTCGTCCACACATTGGAGTCAGCATACCATCCGTACTGCATGTTCATGGAAGGATCATTCTTTATCTTTTCGTAATACTCATCATTCCAGCTCTCCGGTGTTGAAAGAAAAGCGCCCCATTCGTCGGAATACTCGCGGAACCATTCGGAGATGGGTTCATGATATTGAAGCGTCGGATAATAATATCCTTTTCCTTCCAGCTCTTCAAGCGGCTGATCGAAAAGGAACCAGATATAATCAATGCTCTGATCGATATGATCATAGAGTGCGGGCTGCTCTATATCCGTCAGCACATTCCACGGCATGCATGTTGTCGCCCAATCCATAAAATCATAAAGCTCTTCGACAGTGCTTACCGGATTATAGTTAACATCATCATTTATCTCATGCGCTTTTTTGATGGACTTTTCCATAAGCGCCATAAGCTCCGGATCCTCATCAAGGAGTTTTTTCAGGGAAAGCGCACATTCACTGTGCTCCTTCTGCGTTGGGGCGGCACTTTCGGTTGCTCCGGACTTATCATAGATATTGATATTTATGTTGCAGGCGCTAAGGCTTAACACCAGCTGAAGGCTTATCAGAAATATGATCAGATGTTTGCTGCGTATAATACGTTTCATAGTTTTTTCCTCCGAAATGAAAAAGCATGGCTTATTTAACTGATATAGAAAATATTTCGAATATTTGAAACTGCGATCATGACCGCCTTAGATGTATCTGCCGGAACGC
>ONRZ01000289.1 GCA_900320345.1 uncultured Lachnospiraceae bacterium
AGCAGAATACCATCCTTCGACGACACTGCAGAGGATAATTGATGCAGGGATGATACCCGGTATAGCGATAAATCCCGGGACCAGTATTGAAAATGTACGTATGATGCTCCGTATCGTCAGGAAGGTTCTGGTAATGTCGGTAAATCCCGGAAATGCGGCGCAGATGTTCCTGCCTTATGTAAGAGAGAAATATGATCAACTGCTCGATCTCAAGAGTGATATGGATTTTGATATTTACTGGGACGGAGCCTGTGGGGCCGATAAGATCAAAGAGTATGCTCCGCTTGGAGTGAAGGGTTTTGTACTTGGGACCACGTTGCTTTTTGGTAAAGGACGGGATTACGGACAGACACTCCGGGAGATAAGAGGAATGGTATAATACGCAATGACAAAAGAAGAATTTTGTGTAAGTGAGACCAGAGACGGCTATCATATAGATCAGAAGACGAAGAAGATATGGTATACGCAGATATGTCTATATCAGGAGTTTGACAGGTTTTGCAGAACAAATGACTTAAGATATTATGCAGATTACGGGACACTTCTTGGGGCAGTGAGACATAAGGGCTTTATTCCATGGGATGATGATATGGACTTTACAATGCCGCGGCCTGATTATCAGAGGATGATCGAGTTGGCACCGGGGTATTTTAATGATCCTGCATATTTTCAGAATTATCATACTGAACCCGGAGCCACCAGAATATATAATTTCTCGAGGATACGAGATGAAAGAACGACATGTTTTGCTAAGGATTCAGATGAGACCAGAGATGATCACCCCGGTATTTTTATTGATATCTTTCCGCTTGATGCGGTTCCGCCCGTAAAAACGGTTGACAGAGCGGGAGGCGTATTTGAGATCGCACTTGATATATGGAAGGCAGCGTCTGATCCGAGAAGCATACTTGATGATATGATCAAAGGAAAAGTTCCGGTTGCGGGAACAGATACCATGCTTGATGTTTTGGGTCTTCCTTTTGCGGACAGATTGTCGCTGTATGAGAATATTCTTGCAGGAATATATGATGAGAATGAATATATAAATTTTTTTCCATATCAATATGACCGTATGCCAAATAAGAAAGAATGGTATTCGGATGTCGTTGAACTCCCGTTTGAATTTTTGTCTGTTCCGGCGCCAAAGGA
Source organism: uncultured Lachnospiraceae bacterium (assembly GCA_900320345.1). Taxonomy (GTDB): domain Bacteria; phylum Bacillota; class Clostridia; order Lachnospirales; family Lachnospiraceae; genus UBA2868. The sequence continues at coordinate 1,150 of ONRZ01000289.1, forward strand.
TTATGATCTTGTACTAAAAACATTGTACGGGGATTATCATAAACCGGTAATGAACGGTAGTTATCATGAAATAGGATTTGTGGACCCGGACAGACCATATACAGATTATCTTTGACATAATCCCCAATATATTCTTGTGCAGAGAGGGTTTTAATGCTATAATCCACTTAGTTTGTGTTGCATGATAGTAATAAGATCATGCTTGTAAAATATATCAAAGAAAGGGTGAATCAAATGTCATTAGTTACTACTACCGAGATGTTTAAGAAGGCTTATGACGGCGGTTATGCTGTTGGTGCTTTCAACGTTAACTAACAGCCCTGTTATCCTTCAGGTTTCCAAGGGTGCCCGTGCTTATGCCAACCATACTTACCTTGTTAAGCTGGTTGAGGCAGCTGTAGAGGAGAATCCCCAGATACCTATCGCTCTTCATCTTGATCATGGCGATACTTTTGAATTATGTAAGTCATGTATCGATGGCGGCTTTACATCAGTCATGATCGATGCATCAAGCAAATCTTTCGAGGATAATATCGCACTTACCAAGCAGGTTGTTGAATATGCTCATGCAAACGGCGTTGTTGTTGAGGCTGAGCTCGGAACACTTGCAGGTATCGAGGATGAGGTTGTTGTTGAGGCAGGTAAGGAAGCTTACACAAGACCGGAAGAGGTTGAGGAATTCGTTGATAAGACAGGATGTGATTCCCTTGCTATAGCAATAGGAACTTCACACGGTGCTTATAAGTTCACGGCTGCACAGTGCACAAGGAACGCCGACGGCATCCTTGTTCCGCCTCCGCTTCGTTTCGATGTACTTGAGGAGTGCATTAAGCGTCTTCCCGGATTCCCGATCGTTCTTCACGGATCATCTTCCGTTCCTCAGGAATTCGTTAAGATGGTCAACCAGTACGGCGGCAACATGCCCGATGCGGTAGGTATCCCCGAGGAGCAGCTTCGTCAGGCAGCCAAGCTTGCCGTATGTAAGATCAATATCGATTCCGATATCCGTCTTGCAATGACAGGTACTATCAGGAAATACTTTGCAGAGCATCCGGATCACTTCGATCCCCGTCAGTACTTAAAGCCCGCCCGTCAGGCTGTTAAGGACATGGTTGCTCATAAGATCAAGAACGTTCTTGGTTCAGACGGCAAGGCTTAATAGAATAAATTAAATGATTATGCATTTAAAGGATAGGCACTTATGTCTATCCTTTTTGCAAGCAAGTAAGCAAGTATTGACACGCGAATGTATGTTCGATATAATCGGTATGGTGCTACCCAAACGGTGGCGGTTAGCCCTTCTGACTATTGACCGGATTCATCCCGTGATATGGAGGAATCACACAAGGGAAATACTAAGGAAGGGATTGATGCAGGATGACTGTATTGGAGTTCGCTGCATTACTAACGTTGGTCTTAACAACGTTTGCAGTGGGATATAAGATTGGCAGAAATGCAAAATAACCGCCTCAGCCTCAGAAACTAAGCGGTTATTTAACTTAAAACATGAGGGCTAGCCGTGCTGTACGGGTAGCACTTTTCTTGAAGTTATAATAGCATAGGAAGAAAAATAAGTCAATTCCAGGTGAGGTCAGAGATTATGATCAAAGCAGTGATTTTATTTATAGTAGGTTTGGTTCTGCTCATAAAGGGCGGTGACTGGTTTGTTGACGGAGCGACCG
>ONRZ01000287.1 GCA_900320345.1 uncultured Lachnospiraceae bacterium
TTTTATTTATCACTCAGGCGGCTGTCATAGCTGCTCTCTACACGGTGCTTACCGTTGTTGCCGCAGGCTTTGATCTGGCCAGCGGGATGATACAGGTAAGATTTTCCGAGGCACTTACGATCATGCCGTTCTTCACACCGGCAGCCATACCGGGACTGGCTATAGGATGTCTTATAAGTAACATCATCACAGGCTGCATGCTCCCCGATATAATTTTCGGATCCCTGGCTACATTGCTTGGAGCAGTGGGTTCGTGGTACTTAAGGAAGAATAAGATTCTGGTAACGATACCGCCGGTAATATCCAATTGCCTTATAATACCATTTGTTTTAACATATGCATACGGGATCCCCGGTGGAATACCCTTACAGATGCTCACCGTCGGTATAGGTGAAGTGATATCCTGCATGCTCATCGGGTCGCTGCTCTTAAGGGCGCTTTTACCCGTGAGGAATCAGTTGTCGCTTGAGGATTCGTTCAATAGAAATGAGATAAATGAGGAGGAAGCTTATGGTCAGATTAGCGGAAGGCGGAGCCTATTTAGTAAAAGGTAATACGATCATTCCCGACAAGGATAATGCTGCTGCGGCGGTCGCTCAGGCAGCAGGCAGGGAAGTGAGTAAGGAAGAGGCTTTAAAGAACACGATAGCTTACGGTATCTTAAAGGAGCATAATACATCGGGTACAATGGATAAGCTTAAGATAAGGTTCGATAAGCTTACTTCCCATGACATAACATTTGTCGGCATCATCCAGACGGCCCGTGCTTCGGGACTTGAGAAGTTCCCCATGCCTTACGTTCTTACGAACTGCCATAACAGCTTATGTGCGGTCGGAGGCACGATAAATGAGGATGACCACATGTTTGGATTATCCTGTGCGAAGAAATACGGCGGAGTCTATGTTCCGCCTCATCAGGCCGTCATCCATCAGTTTGCGCGTGAGATGCTCGCAGGCTGCGGGAAGATGATCTTAGGTTCCGATTCTCATACAAGGTACGGTGCTCTTGGTACCATGGCAGTGGGAGAAGGCGGTCCGGAGCTTGTAAAACAGCTCCTTAACAGGACTTACGATATAGACAGACCGGGAGTTGTGGCTGTATATCTGACAGGTTCACCGATCCCCGGAGTGGGACCTCAGGACGTTGCTCTTGCCATTATCGGAGCGGTATTTAAGAACGGATATGTTAAAAACAAGGTAATGGAGTTCGTCGGACCGGGAGTTTCTTCGTTAAGTGCGGACTTCAGGATCGGCGTCGACGTTATGACCACAGAGACTACCTGCCTATCTTCCGTCTGGAGAACGGATGAGCAGATAGAAGAATTCTACGAGATCCATGGAAGGAAGGAAGAATATAAGGAACTTGATCCGGGAGATGTGGCATATTACGACGGACTTATAGAGATCGATCTTAGCACTGTAAGGCCGATGATCGCGATGCCCTTCCATCCTTCAAATACATATACGATCGATGAGCTTAACGCAAATCTTACGGATATCCTTGATGATGTCGAGAAATCAGGGAATAATCGCAGGCTGCGCGGGCGGCGGATTTGAAAATATCTGTGCTGCTGCCGATATACTTGAGGGATCGAGCATAGGTTCCGATGAATTCACCTTAAGTGTTTATCCCGCTTCAATGCCTGTTTACATGGAACTTATCAAAAACGGATGTGCGGCGAAGATACTTGAAACGGGTGCCGTACTTAAGACTGCTTTCTGCGGACCGTGCTTCGGTGCCGGCGATACGCCTGCAAACAATGCATTTTCAATAAGACATTCGACACGTAACTTCCCGAACCGTGAAGGTTCAAAACTCCAGAACGGTCAGATATCATCGGTTGCCCTTATGGATGCAAGGTCCATTGCGGCTACGGCTGCCAACAAGGGTTATCTTACCGGAGCCGATAAGTTTATCGAGGAAGGTACACTTAAGAAGTATAAGTATCATTTTGACAAGACCATATATGAAAACAGGGTGTTTGATTCCAAGGGAGTGGCAGATCCGAATGAGGAGATCAAATTCGGTCCCAATATCAAGGACTGGCCGAAGATGAGCGCGCTGCCCGAGAATCTGGTATTAAGATGTGTATCCGAGATACATGATCCCGTTACCACGACGGATGAGCTGATACCTTCGGGCGAGACTTCATCGTTCCGTTCAAATCCTTTGGGACTTGCGGAGTTCACGCTTTCAAGGAAGGATCCCAATTATGTCGGACTTGCCAAGGAGATAAAGAAGGCCGAGGATGCAAGGATAAGCGGCGGCCATCCCTGTGAGGCTAATCCCGATGTCAAGGGTGTGATGGATACCGTTAAGAAGACATTCCCCGATGCAAATAAGGA
>ONRZ01000284.1 GCA_900320345.1 uncultured Lachnospiraceae bacterium
AAGGCGATCCAGCTTATCGTATCCGAAATAGCAGAGGACATAAAAGTGTGATATAATATCGGAGAATTCCGGTATTATATTAAGTTTGGCCGGATCATATGTAATAGTTAAGGAGGAGTATGATGAAAACAAGGGTTGCCATGATTTTCGGCGGGAAGAGCGTGGAGCATGAGGTTTCGGTGATCTCGGGCATCCAGGCGATACTTTCCATGGATACGGATAAATATGAAGTCATCCCCGTATACATGACTAAGAAGAATGAGATGTACATAGGCGAAGATATCGGTAATATCGAAGCCTACAAGGATATAAAGGCACTTCTTGACAGATCCCGGCGTGTGATAATGATAAACGAGAACGGAAGGGTTAAGCTTATGCCGTTTCCTCTTAAGAAGATCGGGAAGAATCCGGAGACGGAGATAGATATAGCATTTCCAGTAGTCCACGGTACCAATGTAGAGGACGGTGCCTTTCAGGGTTATCTTAAGACGATAGGGATCCCTTTTGTGGGCTGTGATGTTACGGCTTCTGCCATAGGAATGGATAAATATATCATGAAGGCGGTGCTTAAGGAGGGAAATGTCCCCGTACTTGATGCCAGGCTCTATACCCTTTCGGATTATAAGGAGATAGATACCCTTCTTGATAATGTGGAGAAGGAGATAGGATATCCTGCCATCGTCAAGCCGGTAAACTTAGGTTCAAGCGTGGGTATCAGCGTTGCGAAGAACAGGGTGGAACTTACGAATTCGATAGATGATGCGTTCAGGTATGCGACCAAGGTGCTGGTAGAGCATGCGATAAGCAGCCTTCGTGAGATCAACTGCTCGGTACTCGGCGATGAGAATGATGCGATAGCGTCCGAATGCGAAGAACCTCTGCATACCGAGGATATTTTAAGTTATGAAGACAAATATGTAAGTAATTCCAAGAACGGTGGCAGCAAGGGGATGGCAAGTGTATCACGTAAGATACCGGCGGAGATCTCCCCCAAACTTCGTGAGGAAATAAGGGATATGGCAGTAAAGTCCTTTAAGCTCCTTGGCTGTAACGGTGTAGCAAGGATCGACTTTATGATAGATGAAGAGAGCGGGAAGCTGTATTTCAACGAGATAAATACGATACCCGGATCCCTGTCTTTCTATCTGTGGGAACCGGTAGGGGTACCTTATAAGGAACTTTTGAGCAGGATGATCGACTTATGCCTTAAGAGAGCCCGCAGGGAAGAAGGCTTAACCTTTACCTTTGATACCAACATCCTTAATTCCGCAAGCTTCGGAGGCAGTAAGGGCGGAGCAAAACTGTAAAATAAGGCGAACGGCCCGGGGGACGGGCCGTTCTTTTAGGTATGAAATCTAAAACTATGAGAGAGTCTAAAGGAGATTATTTTCGCAAACTCTCATTTTCATGGTTTGTAATTGTAATATATCTTTGTTTTTGGTAATATTCTTCTTAAGAATTGACTTCTAAATTATCGTTTTTTGTCACGGTATCAAGTAAGATGTGAATCATTAAGATCTTTTCAGTCATAGATGGGACTTAACTATGGATTTCAGCCGGTATGAGATATACGACTTTGATAATATATAAGATGCACTGGCATTCTTACGGCGAGATAATGCTCGTGGGTCCGGGCGATACGAATATCTACCAGATCAACCAGACACGATATGAGCTTGTGGAAGGAGATTTTGTCCTCATCTGGCCCATGGAGATGCATGCTGTCATTGATGCTGACAGGGAGAAGGCCTTGGTCATACAGTTCAGCAATGCTTTCATGAATTCGCTGTTCGACCTTCGCAGGATAATGCATTTCTATCACAATCTTCATGTTCTGTGCATCAATTCACATTATCAGCTTGTAAATGAATTAAAGACCATAACGGATAAGATGAGAGATATTTTCTTTTCCGATAAAATGGACAGGGAACTTCGCTGCTGTATGCTGCTTATGGAGTTCATGCTCACACTTGATGAGCACAGGAGAACAACCTGACCGCTGATGATCTTTCACAGGGAACAATGGCCGAAATGGCGGGAGTGAGCAAGGACTACTTTTCGAGGATATTTAAGAATGTGACTGGGATGAACTACAGTAAGTGGTTAAATACGATAAGGATAGAAAAGGCAACTTCACTTCTCACGCAGGAGCATATGACACTTACAGAGGTTGCGATGCTGTCCGGATTTCAGAGCATTCCCAGTTTTAACAGGGTGTTCAGAGAAGATAAGGGAATGGCTCCCGGGGAATACAGGGCATTATTTTCAAACGATAAGCCAAAGAGGTAACAGACATCTAAGGAGGAGACACATATGGGAGAGAACAGGAGACATTACAGGAATTTTAAGACAGTGGTTTATATCCCGGCACAGGTTGCGGATGCCTTTACCAAAGAGAAACTGTCTGAAGAATATGATTTCTTCGAGGAATATATAGGTCTTGATAAGGTCTATCTGGAAACCCACAGAGGCAGTGTGGCTGCAGATAAGGGTTGACCGTGAACAAATAGGATGGATCAAAGACTTTTTTGAAAGCAAAGGAGTTGAGGTCTCCGGCGGTATCACTACCACAATAGATGATTTTGAGGGTGCGGAACCCGGCAAGAGAAGGATATTCAATACTTTCTGTTACTCGGATCCGGTTATGCGTGAGAGGATAAAAAATATATCGGAATACACGGCTGAGTTGTTTGATGAAGTGATACTGGATGATTTTTACTTCACCAACTGTACCTGTGATAGTTGTATAAAGATGAAGGGCGACAGGGACTGGGTAAGCTTCCGTAAGGATCTTATGAAGGATGTTTCGGAGAATCTTATAGTGAAGCCTGCAAAAGCCGTA
>ONRZ01000280.1 GCA_900320345.1 uncultured Lachnospiraceae bacterium
GGAGCCCTTACTCTCATGCACCTGCTGTCAAGACCGCAGCCTATATGAAGCACGAGAGCATCCTCATGCTCTTTAAGCATGGCATCCGTCCAGTCATCATATATCCTTGCCCGCATCGCCATGTTATAACACAGCCATTTTGACTTTGATCGTCTTCCAAGAGGAAATCCCTGATTCTCCCAGATCTTCCCGGCCATCGGGTCCTTTATGATGATATTCTGTTTGCTGACCCATGCCTTCCCGTACAGCGGGATATACAGGGTTTTATTCACCTCATCCATTTTTCATTCCCTTTACATATTACCAAATTTTCCTCAGCCCAACCTTCAATTCTTAGGCCGGAAACTCTTTTGCATTATTCGTAACAACAGTATACCCAAGAGACCTGTGAGAAACAAGAGCAGATAAAAATCAAGGGCCTGAGGATAATCCCGGGCCCTTGACTAAAATTGTCAGAGATAATGGCCTTTTATAATATGTCAGGAAAATATTTCCCGCCTACAGGAATGCACACTCTGCTTCCAGACTGCCTGTGTTACACTCAGGCGGGATCCTGCCGTCCATATTCGTCATTATGATCGCGTTAAGCTGAGTATCAAATGATACCGATCTTAAGCTGTCAAGCAGCGGTTTAAGCATTGAATATCTGTTTTCCGCTTCTCCTAACATATACGAAAGAAGTGCCCTGTAATTATCCATATTATCATCTTCCGCGAGCAGGAATGATATAAATGCTACGGGTGCGATCTCATCATCCGCCGGTATCTTTATATATCCAAGATACGGAAGTATTGGATTGAAAAATCTGAGCAGTGCATAGATCCCGTGGCAGCCCTTGACCACATACTGTTTTATCTTACTCCTGTCCCACAGGGCTCCTGCTGCCAGTATCCGCCCCTCTCTCTTAAGAAGGCAGAAATCCTCCGCCCCTATATCCCCAAGTTGTGACAGTCTGTCAAATACAGGAAAAAAATCCCTTTTACTGCCTGTATCGTTAAGAAACCTTACGATATCCTCTTCGTCATCCCCGCTGCCCCTCACAAGCTGTACATCCCCTGAGATACATGCATCCGCCCTTATTCGTAATTTGGGACTTATTATATATGTCTTATAATCGCATATCTCTTTTGCATACGGCATGTAACGCCTCTTCTTATGCAGCATCCTCTTAACTTCTTCGTTGTCATCAAGCAGTGAACAGAAGTAGAAGTCACAATCGACCGCCCCGCACATCTCCTTAAAGACCTTATGCCAGTCAAGATAACCCTCAAAGTCCTTAAGACGCTTCATATTTGAAACATAGCACACCCTGCGGAGAATCCCGTTTATATACATCTTCCTCGGTATTGCGGCAACCGTGGCCACCACCCTGTTATCAGCCCTTATAACTCCGATCTTTGCTTCGGGGCTTTCCTTTAAAAACGACTCATAAGGATCGTCCCTTCTTGTGTACAGAAGCTGCAGCCCGCCCGGCGTTATATCCGCCTCCATTATTTTCAGTATGCCGTCCGCATCTTTAGGATCCGCAAATGAAAAACCGTTCATGTTCACTCCGCTGTTAAATGTTCCGACACCCTGCATCAGTCCATATTTTCCCCGACCGGGATGCCGATACGCTTGTCGACTTCGAAATGGAACAGGATGTTAATGAACCAGTATGCAAAATTGATGAAAGGATTCTTAGTCCTTTTAAAGCATACAAATCCCCTCTTAAAGATCGATCCGAACCTGAAGAATTCCTTCTTGTATTTCCTGCAAAGGGCTCTCAGTTCTTCGGCAGAAACCTGCTTTGGAACAAATGATATCGTACCGAAGGTATAACCCTCCTGCAGCCACCACTTATCGCAGATGAGCCGTTCTTCACTCTTGAACCTGTTGTATGTCTCCGTGTTCGGAAAGGTCAGAAGATGATTGAATGCTATGACAAAAAACTCATGCTTTCTTGAAAACCTGAGCGTATTGACAAAACTCTCCTCCGTATCCTCATCAAACCCGAATACGAATGACGCATATATGCTGATACCTGCCGCATGGATCTTTTCGATAAGCTCATCTCTCTCACCGAGACGCTGGGTCCATTCCTTGTTCATCTGTTTTAAATTGTCCCGGTTAATGGACTCAAATCCGATAAGCACCATCGAGCATCCGCTGTCGTGCATGAGTTTTAATGTCTCGTCATCCCTCGCTATGTCCAGTGTTATCTGTGTGGTCCAGGTGACTTTAAGTTTCTTTATCTCATTAAACAGTTCCCTTGCGAAAGCTTGTGCCTGCAGCTCTTCATCTCTGCAATGATATCCCCGACTTCCCTGTGGATATACCTTGAATCATAGTACTTTGCAATCGAGCAGAACTCACAGTTATGATAACAGCCCCTCCCGGTCTCGACCAGTGAAACGGGGAGATATTTTTTCTGCTGCCTTGCATATATCGAGCGGTCTGCCATCTTATAATCTATGCAGGGACTGCCTGTATATACTCTCTTAAGCGTTCCGGCTTTAGCATCCTTTATAAGCTCACGCATATTATTGCCGCAGTTGTTTATCATGATAACATCCGCATATTCTTGTGCTTCATCAGGCATAAGCGTGACATGATAGCCGCCGAGCACGACCTTCCTTCCGCGTTTCCTGAATTCGCCCGCTATATGGTATGCACGCTTTGCAGTGTATGTCTCAACTGTGATAAGGACAAGATCCGTTTCGGTATCATAATCAATATCCTCTATCCGATCATCATAGAATTCCCTGTCGATATCATCAGGAAGCAGCGCACTCATGACCGCTATCGTAAGCGGTTCCATAAGCCATGACTTAAGATATTTTTCACCCTTTTTCCTGCCTATCGCAGGCAAAATAAATGTAACCTTCAAATTATTTCCTCTTTATCCTCATTAGATCCGGCATTCTCTCTGTCCTTCTCTTCACACCCGAACGACATGCCCTGTTTTTCAAAAACTTCCTTCTTAAATACCGGATTGTAAATTATATACGTAAAAAATCTCACCGGGTTCCTTAAGTTTGTCCTTGGTTCAAACAGCCTGTAGATTATCGAACCGATGCTGTTAAACCTTCTTCTGCAGTTAAACCCTGCTTCCGTCAGTTCATCTGCAGTCATGTTCTTTGGGATAAAGGCCGTATAGTTGAACCGGTACTGTTCATGCAGCCACCATTTCCCGTCATACAGAAGCCGCCCCTGCGCCTTTAACTGATCATACAACTCGCTGCGCCTTTAACTGATCATACAGTTCGGTACCCGGATACGGCATGAGTATATTATAAGCCGCAAATGTGAATTTGCTCTTTTTTGCAAATTCATAGGTGGCTTCAATAGACCCAAGCGTATCTGTATCATGTCCTATCGTAAAAGCAGCCCATGTCTGCAGGCCGTAATGCCTGAGCTTCTCTATCGCATATGCATAATGATCCTTCACATATTTCTTATTCACACCCTTATGCATATCATCAAGACTCTCGGGCTTTATCGATTCAAACCCTATCACAAGCCCGAG
>ONRZ01000279.1 GCA_900320345.1 uncultured Lachnospiraceae bacterium
GATGAGCAGGTTAAGGACTGCTGCGGGATATCAGAAACAGGCCGTGCGTGCGTTGCTGCCAAAGGGTATGGAAGGACATCTTGATGTGATCGAAAAGGAGGTAAAACTCATGCTTGCGGAAACGGTCACCGGGCTGTTTTCCGAATGTGTAAGTGATGAGGCGGCAAAAGGCAGCGAAGGCGAAGAACGCGATAAAGGCATAAAGAAGGTAACGATAGAATAGGATAGCAGGGAGGACGATAAAATGAGAGTTATCATATATACGGGAAAAGGCGGAGTGGGCAAGACTTCGATGGCGGCTGCCACCGCATGCAGGATAGCGGAAAGCGGGAAAAAGGTAATGATAATGAGTACCGATCAGGCTCACAGCTTAGGAGATGCCTTTGATCTTAAGATAAAAAGCGAACCCACATATGTATAAGATAAAAAGCGAACCCACATATGTAACGGAAAATCTGTATGCGCTTGAAATAGATACCGTTGCCGAAAGTGAAAAAAGCTGGGGCAACCTTAAGGATTATTTCAAAAAACTGCTCACTTCCAAAGGGGGAGGCGGTATTGAGGCGGAAGAACTGCTGGTTTTCCCCGGTCTTGAAGAACTGTTTTCAATGTTTAAGATACTGGAACTGTATGAGAGCGGACAGTACGATACGATAATAGTTGACTGCGCGGTATGAGAGCGGACAGTACGATACGATAATAGTTGACTGCGCGCCTACCGGTGAGACGCTGTCACTGCTTAAGTATCCCGAACGGTTTTCCACGCTGATCGAGAAAGTCCTGCCTTTGAAAAAGGCCGGCGTAAAGGCTGTAGGTCCCGCTGTCGAGAAAATGACGAGCATTCCCATGCCCGGAGAGAATGTTTTTGACGATATCGAGTATCTCATGGATAAAATGCAGAGACTTCAGGGGCTTATGCTTAACAGGGATGTTGTAAGCCTACGTGTTGTAACAACTCCGGAAAAGATAGTCATAAGCGAGGCAAAACGCAATTTTACATGCCTGTATCTGTACCATTACAATGTGGATGCGATAATCGTTAATCATATCTATCCCGAAAAAGCCATGGAAGGTTACTTTGGAAAATGGATGAAACTCCAGGAAGAGGGGCTTAATGAAATAAAGGAATGCTTCAGCGAGGTCCCGCGCTTTTATGTTGAACTTCTTCCGGAAGAATTAAGGACGCTTAAGGTATTGCGAGAAGTCGGAAACAGTATATACAAAGACTGTGATCCTGATGATGTGCTCTTTAAGCAGGATATATACATAACGGATCAGGATAAGAAATGTCTTAAGATCTATCTTCCCTTTGCCAAGAAGGAGGAGCTCATACTTGAGCAGGATAAGGGTGAATTGTCAGTTGGAGTTAAGAACGAACGAAGAAGATTTGAGGACGGATATCTTAATATATTTTTTTAAGACGCAGGTTTAGTTATCCTGGTTATTGTGAAATACTCCCCACCTCTAAGCGTCAGCGCAGGTGGGGAGTATTTCATGTTTCCGTGTTACAGTCATATTTTTAAATGTGGCATGCTTCAGGATCAAGCCAGATCTTTATCAAATATAAATTCTGTTACAGCACCGCCATTAAGATACTTTACCCTGTAATTCCATCCCCATTTTTGGCTGTGGTAGCCAAGTACTGCCAGAATCTCCACCCTGAAATTACCATTAGTCTGTACGGCAATGTCTCCTACCTTAAATCTGGGTATAGGTAACTTAATGTCCATACCGCCGGCTGCCTCTGCCATATTCTCATCGTTTAGTTCCATATTCATGTTATCTGCCATAGTTATATCCTCCTATCTTTTCAGAACTATGTTTTCTTGCTTTTGTCTGATTATACGAAATAAAAATCCATGCCGGCAGTGATTTTGCGTATTCGGTCGTTTTTGATGTCTATCCGGTAATGGAGACACGGGTAGAGACACGGAGACGGTTCTTATATCTTATTAGGCAGGGGTTTTACTATAGATTGCCTGAGCGGTGATATAGTAGTATTATTAAAAAACGGAGGATAATACTATGAAAAAAGAAAACTTGAGTAAGAGGGTGGCAATGTCTCTATTCGGCGTGATCATCTGCGCCATAAGTGTTGGGATATTTAAGATAGCGGCATTGGGAGTCGATCCCTTTCAATCATTCATGGCTGGACTTGATGCGGTGGTTCCCATTAAATTCGGTACTTTGTATGTGATCACAAATGCAGTGCTTCTACTGTTTGCGCTTGTATTTGACAGGATAACGGATCCTTCCATTGCCGTAAGGATCATTTGCCTTATCACAGGTGTTGTCATCATATGTTTCGGGTCTGCATTTTACATGACGGCCGATCTTGGCGTGTCGACATACGATGCCATTGCACTTATAATATGCAACACCTGGAAAAAGGGAAAATTCCAGTATGTACGCATCATCACGGATATAGTCTGTGTAATACTGGGCGTTATTTTGTTTCTCTTATGGGAGGAAAAATCCCGCAGATCCCGACGATAGCCGGTATAGGGACGATAATCACGGCTTTTTTCATGGGGCCGCTGATAGAATTCTTCAATGTTCATGTATCCAGACCTATTTTAAGTGGAAAACGTTAAAAAATCGGTGATATTAGCCGAAATAATATATGAAAGGAAAAGTATAACAGCAGTATTGAGAAACGGGGTGATCTTATGAAGAGAAGGATCTGTTTTTTCAATGTTGACGGACTGCTAAATAAAACGAGTGACTGGAAAAAACCATTTACGATCAATTACGGATTGACAAATTCTTTTTGTTCATTCCTGGCAAAGAACAATCTGGTTCCGGTGATCTCGTCTTCATGGAGGATAGGATTTAACAAACCGGGTGATCCCGGAAATGCACCGTATATAAGGGAGCTTGAAGAGATATTTGCTTCATACGGGCTTAAGATTTATGATAAGACACCGATGTTAAAAGGAAGACCTCGCGATAAGGAAATCGAGAGGTTTTTGTATTTTCACAGGATTAACGACTATATAGTGATAGACGGAGATCAGGATGAATATGAGAATGCAGGCAGCCATGTGTATTTCATAGATCCCGAGACCGGATTCACAAAGAAAGATGCACATAATGCCCGGAAAATGCTTAAGAAAATGGAAAAATAAGCCGATATATAATATAAGAAAACAGAAGGGAAACCCTTCAGGACAGGAGGTCCAATGAAAATTTCATATCAACCCAGGTAAAGGCATCGGGACTAAGATCCACTTTTGGTTCCGGTGCTTTTAGTTTGCGGTTATCCTGATATGATCTATCACGTCTTCTTATTTAAACGTCGCAGGTGGCGGAAGCCTTGGAAAATCTGACAATTGTAACCGCAATATTCATCCGCAACATTTCCTTTCAAAATAGAGATCATCATAATTATACCACACAGACAGGGGGGACGGTCCTATATGTCAATTCGGCACATTTTTTGTCAATTCGGCACAGACTTATTGTCAAAATTAATATGGGATCATACAATTAATTAAACAGTGGCTTATTATGCCCTGAAAGGCTTAAAAAGGAGAAATGCAGTGAACGCAGTGATCTATACAAAGGATGACAAGGAATATGCTTCCATGGCTGGGATCCTTAAGGAGGAGTCTGACCGGATGGATGTGTTCCGGGATCCCCTCGACGGTCACGGCCATTACGATTATCCCTATGATATGATCGTGGTGGCTCTGGAAGGAGCAAGGGGGATGAACACGGTTCTGGAATGGGCAGACCGGTACCCGGATGCCGGGATCATATGGCTTACCAGTGATCCGGATTTTCTGTCTGTTGCGTTCAAGAGACACTTAAGCGAATTTTTACTCCGTCCTTTTAACGAGGCCGAGTTCAGAAGGTCCGCAAGGAATGTTTTAAATAAATGAGGAGATACCATGAAGAGAGCAGATAAAGAACATTTGAAAAGAGTATTAATTGGGCTGTTAATTTCATCCATGCTGTTTGGGGTGTTACAGGTGCCGCAGATGCCGCCTATTACGGTGGTTGCTTGGGCAGATGATGACATTGACCTTCTCAATGCGGGCAGTGGAGAAAACATCCCGATCGGTGACATCACAGAAGAAGACATATTGCAGCCAGAAACTGTCGTTGAAACCCCGGAAGAAGATGTATTGCAGCCGGAAACTGCAGGCCATTGCTCTCTCGGAAAATATGACTGAGCTTGCTCCCGGATGGTATGTGGTCAGCGAAGATATCGTATTTCACCATTCCGTTATACTGAACGGTTCAGGGGACTATCATATCATCCTTGCGAATGGCGGAAAGATGTCCATCGTGGGCAATAACTATGACGAGGTGTTTCATACATGGGATTCTTACAGCAATGAAAATAGTCCTGTCGGCTTAGGCTGTTTATATGAGAATGACAGTAAAATCGGTATAAACCTCAACATATACGGTCAGCAGGATGGCACCGGAGAACTTTATATTAACAACGGCACTGCATCTCCGGATGGAAGGCCTCAAGATGAAAAAGTTGGTGATGCCATAAATGTTGATGAGCTTATGATAAACGGCGGAAAGGTCAAACTTTATACAGGAGGCTCACGTAACTATGGAATAAATTCCAAAAATCTTACCATCAACAACGGCACCATCGATGCCTCGGGTACGATACACGGTGTAAACAGTACCGGCAATATCATCATTAATGGCGGAAGTCTGACCGCTCAGGGAGGAACAATTAATGACGATTGCTGTGGTATAAACTGTGGCGCGGAAATATCACGATCAAAACCGGTACCGTCAACGCCAGTGCCACAACAAAAGGCGGCCACGCCATAAAGTGCGGCGGAGATATCACGATCAATGGGGGCGAAGTCAGGGCCGCTGCCACCGGCACAAACGGTCATGCCATAAACAGTACCGGGAATATTACTGTCAAGGGCGGAACTGTCATTGCCAATGCCGGCTTAGAAAACGGAAAGAATTCGGGTGGATGCGGACTGAATGCAGGCGGTAATATCACTATCAGCGGCAACGTCACTGCCACTGCTACCGGCG
>ONRZ01000277.1 GCA_900320345.1 uncultured Lachnospiraceae bacterium
AGTTTAGCCTCAAATACGCCAATGTAATAATCAAAGCCGTCGACATTTAGAAATGTCAGCTTCTTATAATCATTCTCATATCTACGGACAATAGCCGCATAGGGGCTCTGTGGTACCTTGGCGTTGTCTGTAACTGCTTCGGCCGGAATATTTTGATCCTCCGGAACTCCTTCCACAATAAGATCATCAACCGTATAATCGGTCACCCTCATCAATGAGCTGGAGCCGCTCAGCTGCAGCACACCGTTTTCATCATGCCAATAGCAGGAGAGCTCGTCCGGATAATCGTCCAGAAGCCAGTATTCGTTGCCGCTTTTCAGGACTGCTCTATATCCGTAAGCTTCCTGGGAGATTACCTGTTCGACCGTATAGTTTTCCTTCTGAGCTATCTCATAGTGGAGATCGGGAGCCGAGGGGTCATAATTGTCATTGATATAGCAGGTGACTGTCCCATTGGAGAAACCTTTGCTTCGGAATTAGCTTCTTGAGAACTCGCTGATTCAGAATTAGCTTCCAGCGAACCCGCTGCTTCGGGTTTGGCCTCCTGAGAAACGTCAGCTTCGGGCTCGGTTTCCTGTGGCGCGGTTTGCTCCGGAACAGCCGTTTTCGTGGATGCTTCGGCACTTGAATCGGTTTTCGCACTACAGGAGGCAAGGCTCAGAAGTTCATTGTCAGTTAACCGAGCGGGCGGACTCGTCTCTCCTCTCTGATTGCCCTGTATTCAGATTGATACTAACTAATCATATAGAAAGTGAACACATTTGGCAAATTTCTGCTCAAGTAAAAACAACACTAAGAGAAAATGGAGCTATTGTAAATGACTGCACTCGCCAATAACGGTGGGTGCTTTTCATGCCCGCCATAGTGTTGGCGAATATTATGGACGGTGCTATCTGTGATATACTAAATTTGACGACAAAAATATATAGATTTATCCATTGCATAGGGAGCGGTACGAGGAAATTGATATGACATATCGGGAAATCTTTGACTTATTGACGAAAATTGATGATGGATATAAGCCCACAGAGCGGGAAAAGAAAGAGCTTTCGTGTATTAAGAGAATCCCTTGGTGGGAAAGAGAGAAGATACCGGAAAGCATATGGAATCTTACAAGCCTCCGTAGGTTGGATCTGAGCCATACACAGATCAGTGCCCTCCCTGAAAGCATAGGGAAACTTACTGACCTCCAGAGTTTGAATCTGAACTTTACACAGATAAGCGAACTTCCGGAATGCATGGGGAAGCTTACTAACCTCCAGAGTTTGAATTTGGACTCTACACAGATCAGAGCACTCCCGGAAAGCATAGGGAATCTTACGAATCTCCAAAATCTGGATCTAAGCTTTACACAGATCAGAGCACTCCCGGAAAGCATAGGGAATCTTACAAGCCTCCAGACATTGGATCTGAGAGCCACACAGATCAGAGCACTCCCGGAAAGCATATGGAATCTTACAAGCCTCCAGACATTGAATCTGAGAGCTACACAGATTAGTGCCCTCCCGGAAAGCATAGGGAAGCTTACTAACCTCCAGTATTTGAGTTTGAATTCTACACAGATCAATGAACTCCCGGAAAGCATAGGGAAGCTTACCAGCCTCCAGAGCTTGGATTTGAGCTTTACACAAATCCGTGAACTCCCTGAAAGCATAGGAAAACTAAAGAGCCTCCGGTCCTTATATCTGCGATTTTCTAAGATCAGTGTACTTCCGCGAATAATTGGTTCTTTTTGGTTCTTTACAAGAGTTAAATATGCTCGACCTTGAACATAATACTTTGTCCGAATTACCAGAGGTACTATTATCGTTAAACCTTGAATACAAGAATGAAACATTTGATTTCATTAAAGAGGATCCCGGTATCTATATCCATGACCTGCGCCTTCAGAAACAGCCAGTCAGCCTCTTCTACCAGCCGCGCGAATTCATTGTTGATTATTACAAGCAGCCCAAGATAGATATAAACGAAACGAAAATCATTTTCCTCGGCTCAGAAGGTGTCGGCAAGACCCACACCATTAAGCGCATACTGAATGATAATCACAAGATAAGTGAAACGCTGAAAGAAACACCGGGAATCAGTATAGCGTTCAAGGATTTTGACACAGAGGAGTGCTCATATCGCATAAACTTCTGGGACTTTGGAGGACAGGAGATTATGCATGCGATGCATAGATGCTTCCTGACAGACCGAACCGGATATGTGGTGGTTGTGAGCACTAGGTTCGGTGATGTTAATAAGCAGGCACGCTATTGGCTCAAGAACATTGAAAGCTTCACGAAAGGAGCTCCGGTTGTAATTTATGTAAACAAATGGAGTGAGGGAACTTATTATCAAATCGATGAATTCAGCCTGCGCAGGGATTACCCGAATATCATAGACGTCAAACAGTGTTCGGCAAAAGATGGAGATGATGCAGAGTTTGGCGAAGTTGTAAAGGCCATCCAGAAGATGGCCCTGGCCAATGATAGTATATCTATGTCATTCCCCGTCAGCTGGGAAAAAGTCCGTCAGGAAATCATTGCACTTGGGGGAACGGGATCTCAGAAATACTATATAAGTCAGCAGGAATTCCGCGACAAGTGTCAGATGAATGGCATCGAGAATCACGATATCCAATCATGGCTCTTGGAGTGGTTCAATGACTTGGGCGAATGCTTTAGCTATGAATTTGAAGATGAAAACCCTGCTCCGGATAAGGACCTGAAGGTATTAAATCCGGAATGGTTGACAAATGCTATTTACATAATTATCCGTGAAGCGGGGGATCTTGCTGTAAATGGATTCATTTCGCATGAGGGAATACACAACAAACTTGACCATTCTGACAAAGGAACTTTGAAGGATGTAAGTTATTCGGATGCGGAGTGTAATTACGTACTGGAGGTAATGCGGAAGTTCAGGTTGTCATATAAAGTTCCCGGACAATCAGAGGAGTTCATTCCTGCGCTTCTTCGTGAAAAGATGCCTGCGGACTTGAATTTTGAAGGTTACAAAAAGGTGATCTCATATGAGATGAAGTATAAGTATCTCCCTGAAAATGTCATACACAATTTGATGATTCAGATGTATCCATATCTTGACTACCATCACTGCTGGCGCAAAGGAGTGGTCATTGACGTACGAGACATCCTCAAGATCGGATTACTCGCAGTGCTGGATATGAGCCGCGATGACGAGATACTGAGGATCAAAGTATACTCATATGCTGATCATGCGCCATGGCAGTTATTGCAGGAGATACGTTCAGCTCTTCTTGAAATCAACAGCCGAATGAATCTGGAAGCAGATGATTACATTATAATCGAATCAAAGAGTGCTAATGAGAGTGTCAGTGTTGAGAAACTTCTTAAGCTGAAAAAGCGCGGTAAAACTCACTATGAGGGTGATGATGAAGATTATGAAATCAATGAACTTCTAGGGGATACATTTGGCGAAGCGCAGGTCCGCAGAATAGACAATACAGTGATGAAAGAAGGCTTAGTACAACCAGATAAAGAGCGTTTGTTCAGCCATGCAAAAGACAATATTTTGACCTGTGATAAATTATGCGAATACCTTATCTCAGCCTGTGCGCAGATCCAGAGTAATCCCAAATATTGGAATGAAAAAGAAGATCCAAGAAGCACGCAGGTCAGAACTATCTTGAGAAACAGGGGCGTTTTCGTCAGTGACCAGACTCTGTATGGGCACGCAAAAGATAGCGATAACCCCGGAGAAGTGGACTTGATGATCATGAAGGACACTACCGATCCGCTGACTATCGTTGAAGCTATGAATATTGATTCTGTCAATAAAAAGTACATTCAAGATCATTTAAATAAGCTTTTAGACGATTACAATCCTTCCGGATTACCTGAATTGTTTCTTGTCGCCTATGTTCAGAAAGCGAAAACACGTTTTCAATCATTTTGGAATAACTATTTAGGGTTTATAGATGGAACGGATGCAGGCGATTTTAGCTTCAAATCAATAAATGAATGCGATACACATAATCATTTTCTCAAGCATGCTGTGGCTGAATACAGCTGCGATGGTGCTATATTTACGGTTCATCATATATGTATGCGAGCGGGTGACTGAGGCATAAGAGTAATATCACCTGAGACTAAACTAACAGAAACCAAGTTGCTAATACGAACACATATAGGGAAGTTATAGCCTATTTCAATTTGGTTATGAAAGTTATAAGGCAGAGCCGGCAGAAATGCTGACTTCTGCTTTATTAAGAAAGAACTATGCTGAGATAGATATTTACTTAATGTTTTATGATTGTCTATGCATTTTAATCGTGGACAAAAAACCGCACGGCAGGAAAAGCGTCCCCACCGTGCGGTCTTACTCATCCTCTTAAATCTGTCCACATTATACACAACTTCGTTCAGTTTATCTTTATTTCCAACATCCCTCGTGCGGATCCCATTCGGTAACAGGTTCATCGGTTTGGGCCAGGAGGGGCATTACAAATGTCTTGATCCGATCCATAGCATCATTCATGGATACTGGGATCAGAGCTTTTTTCTTTTTCAGGAACGAGTTCCATCTGGTCTGATGCATCGTATCACCAAGAAACTCATCGCTGAATGCTGCTGTGTCCATTGTCATTAGTGTTTTCCGGTTTGTGAATGTTTCTGTGACTGCATTTTGCAGTTTTTCATAGTTGAATGGATACTTCTCGGAGAGCACATAAATGTCGTAGAAGTCCTTATAGCGGCTGTTTAGAAAACCGTTTTTGACAATGGCTTCCAGCTTCTCTGCAATAGAAGACTCCAGAGAATATGCGGTTACTCTGGGTGCTTCCATGTCCAGGATCACAGGGAATTCCATTTCCACGGCATTCGGATATATTACATCACCAAATCCAATATCAATCCCGATCGGAATTCTGGTCCGGTCAAGATATGCGACCGCTGAGATATGCAGTCCGTGGTACTCTTTGAATTCTGTGATATCTTCTGCCTTAATGGAATCAAGGTCGAAAACAAGTGCGTCATCCGTGTCCTGTGCAAGGATATCACGGATGACGGCTTTCATTTCTTCAGCACTGTTCGAGATACATCTGGCCAGAAGGTCAACATCTGTGGTGGCACGCGCGTATTTTCTGTCGAAGACGGCATACAGAAAGATGCCGCCTTTTAGAACAAAATGGCTGGCATACTGAGATACCGAGATTCGGTAGATCGTCCGCTCAAGTCCG
>ONRZ01000282.1 GCA_900320345.1 uncultured Lachnospiraceae bacterium
AACACCGGCGTGTAATCCACCTTGAAGTCACCCGTATGAACGATGGTGCCGACCGGCGAGGTTATCGCAAGAGCACACGCATCCGCTATGGAATGGTTGGTCTTTATAAATTCCACTTTAAAGGCACCGAGCGTTATGACATCGCCTGCTGCCACAACCCTCCTGTCAACCATCTCAAGTATCCCGTGCTCCTTAAGCTTGCCGTCTATGAGGGCAAGCGTGAGCCTCGTTCCGTACACGGGCACATTAAGTTCCTTTAACACATAAGGGAGAGCCCCTATATGATCTTCATGTCCGTGTGTTATCACAAAAGCTTCAACTTTATCCGCATTGTCAAGCAAATAGGTGATATCCGGTATCACCAGGTCGATGCCAAGCATATCATCTTCGGGAAAAGCCAGCCCGCAATCGACCACTACGATGCTGTTCCCGTATTCAAAGGCGGTTATGTTCATTCCTATCTGCTCAAGACCACCCAAAGGGATGATCTTAAGGCCCTTACCGCCGCTTCTCTTCCTTGCCAAATCTGTTCTCCTTAATTAATTCAACTGATCTCTAAGGATCTCAGCCCACTATCTCGGTATCTCCGAGCGCTTCCTCGAACATTCCCGCCACGATATCGAGCTCATCGTCATCTTCCACTTCTTCGTAGACGCTCTCCTTCGAATCTGCCGGAGCCGTATCCTTAAGTATCAGACATTCCGCATCTCCTTCCGGCGCATCGGCGACCAGGATGTAGTTGCAGCCGTTTATCCTTGTTTCGTCTATCACATACCATTCGGCCGGGCCGTCGTCCGTTTCAAATACGATTCTTTCGGGTTTTTTATCCTGTTTGTTCTCTTCCATTGATCTTCCTGATCCTTTATAACGTCTGATTCCTTATGCTCTCAAGATATCCCTGCAGAATGAGCACTGCAGCGATCTCATCAACATGATCCTTACGGTTCTCACGCCTTATCCCGCCCTCGATCATCGCCTTGTCGGCCGCTACCGTGGTAAGCCTCTCATCCCATAAAATGACCGGGAGCCCTGTCCGCCTCTCAAGCGCTTCCTTGAATTCTCCGGTCTTGGCGCAGCGTTCTCCTTCTGTATTGTTCATGTTCTTGGGGTATCCGAGGACTATCTTTTCCACCCCGTTCTCCCTGCACAGTTCCTCTATCCTCGCATAGGTCCTGCGGAGCTTGTTCTCGTGCTCGCGCCGTATTATCTCCACTCCCTGGGCAGTAAGAAGCAGGGGATCGCTCATTGCTACCCCCACGGTTTTGGTTCCGTAATCAAGACCGAGTATCCTCATATCACGACCAGCCGTTATTCTTAATGTACTGTGTCAGCAGCTCTTCAACCAGCTCGTCACGCTCAACCTTCATGATAAGGCTGCGTGCATTGTTGTGGCTGGTAATGTAAGTCGGATCACCCGACATGATATATCCGACTATCTGGTTGACCGGATTATATCCCTTCTCATTAAGAGCTTCAAAAACCGATGACAGCACCACCTTGACGCCTGTCTCCGGCTCTACCTGAACACTGAAATGCTGGGTGTTTCCCAAATCCTGCATCATTAAATCCCCCGTTAATAAATTATTACATAGATAATATATTTTACCCCAAAAATGCCAAAAAAACAACCTTCGCCCGCGGGAGCCTATCCCTTGCTCATGCGCTTGTTTATGTACATCTTTTCATCCGCGCGGTTTATCGCGAGATCGATCGAGGCATCATTTTCCCTGTCATATACAGACACCTTTTCTTCCGGCGGCAGATCGGATGCAACTGCCTTCTTCAGTTCATCGTCAAAGGCCTTTAAAAGCTTTTCCCTGTTCTTAAAATCCCTGCCCTGCAATACTGCGACAAATTCATCCCCGCCTATCCTGAACACTATACTCCCCGAGAATATCTCGCAGATGAGCCTGCAGGAATTCCTGATATATTCATCGCCCTTTTCATGACCGTAATTGTCGTTCATGGCTTTTAAGTCGTTAATGTCAAACATCACAAAGGCCGTGTCGGTCTTATCTCCGGACGCAAACCTTTCGTTGAGGCTC
>ONRZ01000275.1 GCA_900320345.1 uncultured Lachnospiraceae bacterium
TCCGGGAATCTGCCGCCACAGGCCATGATAGGAAGCTTTGTATCGGGTTATATAATAAGCTTTATCATAAGCATGATCATCGGTGTTCTTATACCCATGAACAAAGTAACGCAAAATGCCACCAAAAACATGGGAGAGGGCATCAAAAAACGCTGTGTGGAGACACTTATTTCCGATCTTATCTATACACCGATCATTTCCGCGGCAATGGTTGCATTTGCATATATGTCAAATGTGAGAAAAGGAATAACGGGACCGCCTTACATAGTAATGCTGATCCCGTCATTGATCGCCTGTTTAATAGTTGGTTATATACTGATTTTCATTTTTCAGCCCATGTTCATGAAGAAGATCATGAAACAGGAAGGGATCGGGCCAAAGCCCCCTATGCCCTGATCACAGATCGTAGTATTCGGCAAATTCGGCAGGATGCGGCAGCCTTGAGATACGGCTGCTTGCTTTTCTGCATCTTCCTATGAGCTGAGTGAGGAGCCTCTCCGGGAATACACCGCCTGCTGTCAGGTATTCGTGGTCGGCTTCGAGTTCATTGAGCGCTTCATCAAGCGATGTCGGAAGTCCCGACAATTTGGCTTTTTCCTCGTCGGACAGATCATAAAGGTTAAAATCATAAGGTCCCCAGCCTGCTTTATGGGGATCGATCTTGTTCTTTACCCCGTCAAGTCCTGCCATAAGGATGGCAGCATATGCATAATAAGGATTGCAGGTTGCATCCGGATTGCGGAGCTCGAAACGCTTGGTCTCGGGCGTTTTCGCATATGCAGGGATACGGATCACGGCACTTCTGTTAGACATCGCATATCCTATGGTTACAGGGGCTTCAAAGCCCGGTACAAGTCTCTTGTATGAATTTGTGGATGGATTTGTTATAGCGCATAATGAGCGGGCATGAGAGAGCAGTCCGCCCATGAACCAGTGAGCTTCTTTGCTTAGCTGCGCATATCCCTTTGCATCATAGAACACAGGCTTTCCTTTCTTGAAAAGAAGCATGTGAACGTGCATGCCGTTACCTGCTTCGTCTGCCAGCGGCTTCGGCATGAACGTGGCTGTACATCCGTCCAGAACGGCTTCATTTTTTATAACGTATTTAGCGCTCATCGTATCATCTGCGAGCTTAAGCATATCGCCGAGTTCCACCTCGATCTCCATCTGTCCGCTGCCGCCCACTTCGGGATGATGGTATTTTACATCGATTCCCCAGTCGCTCATGGACAGGCACATACGTGATCTTAAGTCATTCCTGATATCGGAAGGAAGTGAATTATGGTATCCTGTGCCGGGTTTTAACTGATAACCGTTATTATTGTCATCATATCCTGCTGCGAAGCCAGCCTGAGGTGTGAAGATCTCGGTATACATGTTGTAGTAGTCGGTATTGTACTTGATGCTGTCAAAGATATAGAATTCGTATTCCGGTCCGATCACCATCCTGTCGGCAACTCCCAGTTCTTCCATGTATTCAAGAGCCCTGATCGCTACATTTCTCGGATACTGGTCGAACGGTCTGTTGTTCGGAAGATCGATGATCCTTACATCACCTATCATGGACAGAGTTGGGATCTTGGCGTACTTATCGATAACTGCCGACTCGAGTACGGGTATGAATACCATGTCGCTGTTCTCGACAGGAGCATAGCCGTAATTGGAGCCGTCAAAGCCGATCCCGTGTTCCATCGTGCTTTCTGTGAGCCGTTCTGCCGGAATGCTCAAATGGCGCCATCTGCCGTCAATATCGGTCAGCTTGAAATCAACCATTTTGATACCTTCGTCCTTGATGAATTTCTGAACATCATTTAGTGTTTTTGCCATTGGTAACCTCCTGAAAAATTTAACATCATTTAGTGTTTTTGCCATTGGTAACCTCCTGAAAAATTTCCCCTACATGCTATTGTAAGATAAAAAACTCCGTTTGACAATTAAGGACTTTTTTTCGTCAAAATCATTCTTATTTTTCACAATTACTCACATTAATGTTAAAATGAATGATGGACGTTAGATGTTTCACGAAAGGAAAAAGCATATGTTAAAAAAATCACCGACTGTTCTGATGTTGTCTTTACTGGTATGTGTTTTTATGTCTGCGTGTTCTGCTACTGTTGAAGACAATGTGATAAAGATATCTCCGAACCCCGGGGTAAGTACGCGGGAAAAACCGGCCACGGAAGATACGGAGGTTACCGAGGTTACAGATACAAAAATA
>ONRZ01000273.1 GCA_900320345.1 uncultured Lachnospiraceae bacterium
GCCCTGAACCGGATCGCATCCCCCATCTGCTCCGCAAATCCGGGAATCCCGATCACATCTCTCATCTCTTCTTTCAGTGCCAGCGCACAGCCTTCCTTTTCTACGAAGAACCCTTTCCCGGATTCCAGCAGGAAGTGTACCGGCATCTGCATGATCTTCCGAATGTGCTGCTGATCCGTCATCGACTTGTACTGCTCATATGTCTGATTCGGTTCCAAGTCCTTCCAGTTAGTACCATCATTAAAGAACTTCTTCCAGCTTTCCAACAATTGCGCTTCTGTCACTTCCATCCGCACATCACCGCCGTTATAGAATGCCATCAGTACAGGCATTTTGTAGACTTTGGACATAAGAGTTGTTTCAATGACATTAATGAACTCACGCCCGATAGTCCCATAAACTCTCTGCTCATCCAGTGTGAGTTCGCCCATCGACTTGAGAAATTCCATATACCTTTTGAAAGGATTATCTTTGGCATGGCTGATTGCCAACTGGTAAATCTCATCATCCATATGTGTGAACAAATCCATCCTGGACGGCCTGTGACATATCTGCTCCTTCACCCGATAGTATTCGTCACGGACAAGGTCCAGTATTTTACGATGTTTTTTGTCCATTTCGGCAAACAAGTCGATGACCCGCATATCGAAATCGATCAGGCAGTCGTCCGGCACGTCATCTCTCCCTGTAGGATCATTGGATCCCGTAAATGCGCGGGCATTGCCGGAAAGGAAAAAGCGCACACGGCCTGCCTTCTCATAATTACCAATGAAGTCAAGCACATTGAGGTATTTTTTGCCGGCAGATTTGCGGAGTCCTCGCCCGAGCTGCTGCAGGAAGACCACCGGCGACTCGGTCGGCCGCAGGAACATGACCATATCAACAGTAGTTATGTCTACTCCCTCGTTGAACATGTCCACACTGAAGATCACACGAATCTCTCCGGCTTTCAGCTTCTCAATGGCGACGTTCCGCTCTTCGGAAAACTCCCCGTCCGCATTGCTGTAAACCGCAGCGGAGGGAATGCCCCGCCTCGTGAACTCTTTTGCCATCTCCTCCGCGTGCGCGCGGGAGCAGCAGAAGCCTAGTGCCCGCCTGGAACCGTATTTGCAATAATACTTGTAGATCAGATCGTGACGATGCACGTTGCCGATGTAGGTCTCGTTGAGTTCCTTCTCATCATAATGGCCGCGCACCAGATGAAGTGTCGAATAGTCTGTATCATCATAAATTCCATAATAATGAAAAGGGACCAGCATTCCCTTGTTGATTGCCTCCTTGAGCGAAATCTCATAAGGGACATTGTAATCGCAGAGCTCATAAATGCTCCTGCCGTCCATCCTTTCAGGCGTGGCAGTAAGCCCCAGCATAAACTGCGGCTTGAAATACTCTACGATTCTTCTGTACTGGTCCGTCACTGCGTGATGGAATTCATCCACCACAATATAGTCATCTCTGTTTCGCACATTTTTAAATGACTGTGCGGCCTGCTTCAGGATCTCTTCCCTGTGCGCAACAAAGAGAACTCTCTTATAATTCCTGGAATCAAATGCAGCCAAGTATGTTTTGCCGACACCGGTTGCAGCCTGCACCAATCCCTTTACGGCACCTTCTGACCGGGAATTCTCCAGCGCACACAGCGCCTCAATCTGCGCACCTCTGGGTTCATAAAGCACATGCACCTTCGTGTCCGGATCTTCTTCGCTCTCATCATAGCGGTCGAGGTCCTTGATGGCCGCCGGCCTGTGCCAGTTCTTGGAATACTTGCGAAGTTCCTCATCATCGATCACAACCGAATGATTGTTGAAGAGATCCTCAAAGGTACTATAGAACTTATCAAAATTCTGTTTATCCGTCCTGCTGCTGAAGCGATAATTCCACTCAATTCCGGATGTCAGTGCGCTCCGCGAGATATTCGATGAACCGATATAAATGTCACTGTAGTCATCATAATGGAATATGTACGACTTTGGATGGAAAGAGCGCTCCTTTTCGTTATAAAAACGCAAGTCTACCCGGTCACCCAGTTTCTGCTTGATCAGATACAGCGCAGACGGCTGCGTGATCCCCAGATAATTGCCGGTGAGAATGCGCACCTCGGTTCCCCGGTCCATCGCACGCTCAAGGTCCTTGAGCAGCATTTTCACCCCCGACTCCATCAGGAACGACACGATGATATCGATGCGCCTTGCATTCTTCATGCTGTGGATCAGCTGATAATACAGGTGCATGCGTTTGTCGCGGTCGCCGGTGGTGACGGATGTTGGGATGACTAGAATTGATTCCCTATTTAAATCTCCTGCTATATTGTCATAAGTCAAATACTCTTGTTGCATTGCATATGAAATTATATTACTTGAATTATTAATAGCGCCTAACGTGTATTAGAAGTTCTCAATAATGCTTTGAACAATTCCATTCGCTTTTGTCTTTGAATAATTTGCATATAAAATATCAAATACGCGTGCAACTGTACGTTTTTGTTCCATCGTCATCTTTGGATTCATATTTAATATATTATACTTTGTAACATTATTTCCCATATTCATAAGCATGGATATCTTGCTCAACAAATCAGTACTTGCAACGGAATCCGAATCATCCAAATCATACATATCGAGTTCCGTTCCAGTACTAATTTCCTTATGTTTCTCATTATTAATTAAATACTTATCCGCCTTAAGAAATTCTTTCTGGCTATCTGATAGACTTCTCTCATAAGATCTATGCCTTATTTGTTTCGATATATCTACCGCCCATTCATTTAATTGATTCAATAGTTTACGATAAGTATCATTTTTTTCATAATCATCACGTCTTGTATTAACGTAGTCCTATCACCAATAAGAATATTACCTTTTCTAACCCTAATTCCTGCCATTTCCAAATCAGATAATGTCCCCAACCAACTGCAATTTGCGTACCATCCTAAAGCGTATACACATCCATCAACTTCAATCTTAAAAAATTCAAGATTATCAATTTCGTCCGCGTCGCGTTTGTTGCGATTTGACTTAAATCTTACTCTGTTTAATTTATATAGCGGCCTTAAATTGTAAGCCCTCAATAGCTAGTACCTGTTTATAATACTTCATCCTTGAGATAATAACCCGAATTAGTACTTTTCGCGCAAATCGCGCGATTTCAGCAATCA
>ONRZ01000272.1 GCA_900320345.1 uncultured Lachnospiraceae bacterium
ATCCGACACTCCTATAAGCATAGGACCCGACAACGTCATTTTCTCAAAATGATTTATCATTTTCATTTCGCTCTTTATGATGCTGTATGCGTAAACGGCAAAATTCTTCTGCTCCTCCGGATCCATTGATCCTGCTATGGTATCATTTATCATGCTCACATCATGAACATCATATTTTAAAGCGATCATCCTCCCTGCATCAGATGCCGCATTAAGTTTCACCTCAGAACAATTTATTATGGTTTCGGGATTCTCCTGCCAATACTCGATAAGAAAACGATGTGCTTCCATTTCCGTGATCATTTCGGAAACATTATAAGCCCTTGTATATGCCAGTTCACTTTCGCTTTGCAGGACCAAATAAAAAGAACCGTAAAACACCAATGTACCCACGACCGTTGTCATTATCACGAAAACAGCAACAAAAAAAATACCGTATTGGATTATACTGTTCCTGTATTTATTCATTACAACCTTCTTTTGATGTATTTTACGGTTCATCCTTATTTCATTATCATAAACATCTTCTGCCGCGTCAAGCACGACATTTTTCTGCATTTTTAATTATGTGGGTTTCTCCTATACAATGAATGCGATCAACACACATAAAAGTACGACTACCGCATGGACCTTAACAAACATGAGCATGATCGCAACGGCTTCCCTAAGGAAAGCATTCGGCCAGAAATACCATTTTGTTCCCGCTCCCTAGAAGCTGGGCCTTAAGTCCCGCCCTTGCCGCGAGCATACCGCTTCGCAGGACATGATAATTCGTAGTTACAACGGCTGCTTTTGCATCTTTATCGATCCCGTCCATGATCTTTTTTGAAAACTCGAGATTTTCCATTGTATTCCTTGAGGATTTCTCCGCGATGACTTCGTAGTCTTCGGCGCCGTGACTTAAAAGATACAATTCCATGGCAGAACCTTCACTCATAGGCTCATCCTCGCCCTGTCCGCCGCTCGGGATATATCTGGAACTTTTACCTGCATTCCATTCCTGTTCCCATGTGAACCGCATCGCCCTGTTTACCCTTCCCTTTATAAGAGGACGCAGTTTTCCCTTTTTACTGATGGAACATCCGAGGATTATTATAAAGTCCTTGTCATAGACGGGTTTTACTTTCAGTACCGCATACCCCATAACACATATCGCAAGAAACGTACACTCAAAATAACACAGTACCATCCTGTCCAGTATGAGCAGCGGTGTCACGACATCCGGAAAAGTACTGAGCGGAGCCCATAAGGCATTAACGAGTATAAGGTAAACAGCCGTAAGGATAAATCCGAGGAAATTGTGCATCCTGAAACCTTCATGGATAAGAAGCGAAACATTACTTATACAGACAAAAAGACAGATGCAGGAAATGGGTATAAAAAGATCCCTTGAGCACTCCCACAGGAAAACGGCTATATCAAGCAGCGCAGACATATCACTGCGCATACCGCCTTCAGGGATACGGTGTATGCTCCCTAACAGGAGTGCACAAAGGAAAATGATAATACTTACCAATATGATATTTCTGTATGCAAACGGGTCTGCGGCAAATGATCTTGTAAACACTGCGATCAGCAGGACTATCGCCGCAATAAACAGTATCTGTGTCAACATCTGTTATCGGGTTCAGGCAAGTTCCCGTCCGGTAAGCATCCTGTATGCCTGAAGATATTTATCGATCGTTTTATCTACTATATCCTGAGGCAGTGTCCAGTCATGACCTTCATTTGCCTTGAGCCAGTCCCTTGCAAACTGCTTGTCAAATGAGGGCTGTGAATGTCCGGGCTCATACACGTCTGCCGGCCAGAAACGCGAACTGTCGGGAGTGAGCATCTCATCTCCAACTACGATATTTCCGTTTTCATCGAGTCCGAACTCGAACTTTGTATCAGCTATTATTATTCCCTTCTTAAGCGCATAATCCGCACATTTCTTATAAAGTGCGATCGTGTATTCCTTAAGCTTGGCGGCATATTCTTCGCCCTTACCGGGAAAATATTTCTCAAGATGAGTTATGCTCTGTTCATAGCTTATATTCTCATCATGGTCGCCTATCTCAGCCTTGGTCGAAGGTGTATATATGGGTTCCGGAAGCTTGTCCGATTCCTTCAGTCCTTCCGGAAGCTTAATACCGCAGACATGTCCGTCCTTCTGATAGCTTGCCCATCCGCTTCCCGTAATATAACCTCTTACTATGCATTCTATAGGAAGCATGTCAAGCTTCTTTACCATCATGCTGTTTCCGGTAAATTCCGGTTTGCGGAAAAATTCCGGCATATCATTTACATCAACCGATATCATATGATTGGGAAGGATATCCTCCGTCATATCGAACCAGAATTTCGACATCTGTGTAAGCACCGTTCCCTTTTTAGTTACCGTATTGTTAAGGATCACATCAAAGCAGCTTATCCTGTCTGTCGCAACCAGGATAAGGTTATCACCAACATCATATATCTCTCTTACCTTGCCTTCT
>ONRZ01000271.1:0-1884 GCA_900320345.1 uncultured Lachnospiraceae bacterium
TTGAAGAAGAAATCCGCACATCATAAAACGAAGGAATCCCTGTGGATTCCTTTTCTTCCGGGTCTGCTTCAATATTTATTTCTTCTTCCGGGAAAAAAGCCTTGAACAGGGCATAAATGTCATATTCAAGGTTTTTTTCATTTACTCTTATTATCATATTTATCTTTCGTTAAATAAAAGGGTTATTCTCTCTTTCAAATCCTATCGTCGTCGTATCACCGTGCCCGGGATAAACCTTAACATCATCGGGAAGGCACATGAGCTTCTCCCGGATAGAGCGTATGAGCGTTGCCTCACTTCCCGTCGGAAGGTCGGAGCGTCCTACGGAACAGTTAAACAGTGTATCTCCGCTTATCAGCATCTTCTCATCTTCAAAATAGTAGCTGCAGCTGCCGTGCGTATGCCCGGGTGTTGCGATAAGCTTACATTTTATCCCTTCGATATCTATCTCTGCTCCGTCCGGCAGATACTTGTTACATTTCACCGTATAGAGCCTTCCTATCTGGTCGGTGCAGTTGTTGTGGGTATCCTCACAGACATCCTGCTCGCCTTCGTAAGCATATATCTTAACCGAAGCCGCCTGCCTTAATTCGTTGGCACCCATAATATGGTCGAAGTGTCCGTGCGTAAGTAGGATGCCCGCCACTTCAATATCCTTACCCTTAAGAGCATTATATATCCCTGCTCCGTCACACGGAGGATCGAAGGCGATCGCCTTACGTGTTTCATCATCATATACAAAATAGAAGTTGGTCCCTACCGGTCCCATGACCATTCTTCCGATCTTAAGTTCTCCCATCAGCCTGTAGTCCTTTCTATGTCGATCACGTCCTCTATAGCCTGAAGCTTATCGATGACTCTGTTAAGTTCGTCCCTGTTCGTAACTTCAAATGATATCGAAGTCGTAGCCGTACCCTGCTTGCTGGTGCGTACGTTCATCTTGAGTATGCCCACATTCTTCTCGGAAAGCACCTTGGTTATCTCGGCAAGCAGCCCGTTCCTGTTCACTGAATAGATATTGATCTCCGCAAGATACCTTTCCGACACCTTCTCCGGATTATGCTGCCACTCGGCTTCGATCAGCCTTGCTCTCTCCATCTCAGGCATATTAAGGATGTTCACACAGTCGGTCCTGTGTATCGAAACACCTCTTCCGCGTGTTACAAATCCCACTATCTCATCGCCGGGTATGGGGCTGCAGCACTTGGAAAAACGTACCGCCACGTCATCTATTCCCTTAACTACTATACCGCTCCGGCTCTTTATCTGTATCTTGCGTTCGCGTCCCTGGTCATTTACATTCTTTACGACCTCATCATCCGAGAGTATCTTCGGATGATCCCTGTTGTACAGCTCCGACATCTTGTTGATGATCTGGCCTTCCTTGAGACCGCCGTGGCCTACCGCCGCACGTACGGCATCCCAGTCCTTGAAGCCGTACTTATCCATTATCGCCTTCTGATACTCGGGCTTATATATATTGGCCGGATCGATACCGTGTGTCTTGCAGTACTCGTTCATCAGCTCCTTGCCCTTAAGGATGTTCTCCTCCTTGAGCTGATTTTTGAACCACTGGTTTATCTTATTCTTAGCCTGTGTGCTCTTTACGATGTTCAGCCAGTCGCGGCTCGGTCCCTTGGAATTCTGCGATGTGATTATCTCTATCCTGTCGCCGTTATTGAGCACATAATCTATGGTCACCAGCTTGCCGTTAACGCGGGCACCTATCATCTTGTTGCCGACCGCGCCGTGTATGCTGTAAGCAAAATCTATCGTATTCGAGCCCGCGGGAAGGGTCTTTACATCACCTGCCGGAGTAAAGCAGTAGACCATGTCTCCGAACAGATCGAGGTCACTCTTTAGCGTACTTAAGAATTCCTTGTT
>ONRZ01000271.1:1890-2241 GCA_900320345.1 uncultured Lachnospiraceae bacterium
CGCGGGAAGGGTCTTTACATCACCTGCCGGAGTAAAGCAGTAGACCATGTCTCCGAACAGATCGAGGTCACTCTTTAGCGTACTTAAGAATTCCTTGTTATCGGCCATATCCTTCTGCCATTCAAGGATCTGCCTTAACCAGCTTAGCTTCTCGGCTTCCTGCTCCTCTACCTTCTTACCGCTCGAGTTCTCCTTGTATTTCCAGTGCGCAGCGATACCGTATTCCGCGGTCCTGTGCATCTCATAGGTCCTTATCTGTATCTCGAAAGGCTGCCCCGTATGGGATATGAGCGTAGTATGCAGCGACTGGTACATATTAGCCTTCGGCATGGCTATGTAATCCTTGAACCT
>ONRZ01000270.1 GCA_900320345.1 uncultured Lachnospiraceae bacterium
CGCTCTACCAAACTGAGCCACACGCCGTTTTGCCCGCACTTTTGCACGAGCAAATACGATTATATCATCATTGTTTCTTCTTAACAAGTGAAATTTTTATATCCATTCCCATACTGTTCGCGTAGCGCGACAATACGTCCATTGAAGGCTCCGCACGCATGGATTCGAGGCGTGCGATATTCGGGCGCATTATCCCCGATCTTTCCGATATATCCTGCTGGGTAAGCTTATGCTTCTTCCTGTATGCGATCAATTCCTTTATTACTTCATCCGAATAAAAGCTTCTGTCCTTGTCTGCCATCAGGCAAATCCCCCTTCCGTGTGACCGTTTCCCGGTCTTTGCATATTAGTGTGATCCGGATCATTTCCTTAAAACGATCATATCTATTTGGTAGTCCAGTATGAATCAGGCTCTATTACATTATAGTAATTGTTGACCGGTATAATCTTCCCGCTTCTTATCATGAGCGGCTCCCAGACGACTCCGAGATGTCCCATCGGAACATTATACAGTTCCATAAGGCCTTCATTGCTGTATACATATACCCTTGCACCCGATCCCGTCATATTACCCGAATTTGCATCTCCTCCGGTACAGTCGCTGTAATCCGATACAAAATATCTGTATGCATTACCCGATCCTGCCGACAGTTCGATGGTTTCCGTCATCAGAGCTCCGACACTGTCCTGAGACGGCCTCAATACTTCTGCTCCGCCCGCTCCTATAAGTCTTGAATCAAGATCGAGAGGGGCCGTATCCCATGCAAGTATGACCTGCATCTTATCCTCGGACAGATCCCTGACCGCAAAGCCTACGGTCGCCGGTCTTCCCATGGTTATGATCACATTGAAAAACGAGTTTTCATATCCGCCCTTGCTTACCTCAGCCGTATAATTACCGGACTGGAGCGTAAACATTGCGGCTCCCCTTAATCTTATCGACGCATCCGCTATGGGCATATTATTGTCAAGCGAATCCCTTACGACAATCTGTTCATTGTATTCCGCTCCGTCTGCCGCATACGTGAGTCTCGGGGTCGGGACAAAATATGTTCCCGATCCGGATTTTGCCGTTATCCCGTAGATCCTGACTTCATCGAACTCATTCTTCCAGGCGGACAGTACATATTCCCTGTCATCATTTACCGGGATGCTCATCGTATAATGTCCGTCACCATCCGTTGTGGTGCGTGCCACTTCAGTCATGTCTTCGGAATTGTACAGCTTGATCTCGACATCCACAAGCATCTGGTCATACTCATCCAGGATATATCCGTCGATTACCTGCTCCTCATTAAGCGTCTTGGCAGCATTATAGGTAATGTATGCCTTGTTGATCATATCGGACTCAAGGAACTCATACTGCTCCACCGTTCCCTGACTGTACTCCTTTAGAGATGCCGCGGAAAACACTGTCGCCTTGTCATCCTCACAATAGGAATACTTAACCAGTGTGTCATTTCTGAAGTAATACCTTGAGGTTATCTTACCGGATGATATATCAATGGGTACGTCTATACTTACCTTTCTCTCGGCCGCATAATTGATATTCCCCCTGTCATAGTAATAATCTATGACATTAAGACCGTCATCTTCATGAGCGACCGTGGTTATCTTCTCGGTTTCCGATGTCTCCGGATCTGCATATACCAACAGCTCCAGCAGCACATCATCGGTAAGATAGGCTTTCTTCCTCTTAAGCGCAAAACCGTTAACTGCCGATAAAGCAGGCTCCTTAACATTCTCGATCCTCGAAAAAACCGTATCCTTCCATTTAAGCTTATCGTCACGTGTCCCCGGCTTGAACAACAGCCTCTTATAATCCAGCCTGCCGTCACCGGACATGTATTCCGCAACATCTATGGAATGCTCATTATATTCGGTTTCTTCTGTCTCTTCTTCAGGTTCCGCAGCCGTTTCGGGCTCTGCCGTATCTTCTTTGGGCATTTCTTCCGGTTCATTAACGGGTGATCCCTGTGCCACTGCCTGTGCAACCTCGGCGTCTTTTCTGGCAAAGGTGTTCTTCACGATGAAAAATGTGCCGATGACTATGCCGATCAGTATCAGGCCGTATCCCACAAGTCCCATCAGAATAACCAAAAACCTGTCCCTATTTCGCTTCCTGTGAAGATCCGTTGTTCCGTTTTCCTTTGTTTCCGTATTCATTCACTGTCCGTCTCGCCGGATTCTGTATCTTCCTCCGGAGATTTTCCTGCTTCCTTCTTAATGACCACGGCATCATCCGTTACTATTTCGTCTATCACCGTGCCTTCCGTTTCAGATGAGCCGGCATCTGTAACCGTGTCCTCATCATCACTTAGATCCATCATATCCTTATAGTCCTTGTTTATAAAAGCCTTGATAGTAAAAGCCAGTATCAGGACTCCCGCAAACGTGAATGCTATGGCAAATCCGAGCATCATTCTCGCATTCGGAGCGGTACCAAGGTCAGATATGATGGAATGTGCCAAATATATCAGATACATTGCAATGATGCAGCGTATCATCAGGTTTATCTGAGTCGGTCTCTTATCTTTCTTCTTCATAGTTCTTCTTATACAAACTTATAGATCGTTACGGTATGGTATTTCTCGCCTGCTGCCTTTACCGGAGACTCAAACGAAGGCTCGTTTACGCTGTTTGGAAAATACTGCGTCTCCAGGCAGAAGGCCGATCTTCTCTCATACTTAACACCATTCTTGCCGGTCTGCGGCTTTATGCTGTT
The DNA here is from genome assembly GCA_900320345.1 of uncultured Lachnospiraceae bacterium. GTDB lineage: Bacteria > Bacillota > Clostridia > Lachnospirales > Lachnospiraceae > UBA2868. The sequence goes on from ONRZ01000270.1 coordinate 2,726, forward strand.
TCCCGAATAGAACTGTATACCCGGAAGATCGGTGTATACTTCCATCGTACGTCCGCCAAAAGAAGCTGTTGCGACTTTCCTTAA
>ONRZ01000269.1 GCA_900320345.1 uncultured Lachnospiraceae bacterium
AGATCGTAAGAGTATTCTTTTTCAATGTTTCCCGGAACAGTGAGAGTTCTTGAATGCGTTTCGTAAATCTTTTGGATGGTTGTTGTGATCAGTACTCCGTCTGTTATTCGTCCCTCGGAATCCTTAAAATGCAGGATCGTCTCTATATTTCCGTAGCCACGTTCATTTCCTTTTATCGTGTAAGAAGCACTGAATACGGCGTTTGTTGAAACACCTACGGTGTAACCCGGAGCACTTACGGTAACCTGTTCGATATAAGGATCTTTTTTGGCGGCACCGTCATAGAGTATCCCTGAAGGCGCACTTATATAAGAGATCTCAGTCTGTATTTTGGCTTCCGGAATATCTTTATGGTTTTTGTCACCGACAACCTTATAGTAAACAAGGTATTTTCCTACTTGTGTTGCGGTAGGAACCGATGTACCATACTCACCATCCTCAAGCTTATATAATAACTGTCCGCCTGTAACACTTCCTGCGTTTATGAGAGCCAGAGGTTTGTCAGTGTATTTAAGGTTTGATATTGCGGCCGGTGAGGTCTTTATCGTAGAAGCCGCCTTATCGACAGTAACCGTTACTTTAAATTCATCGCTGTCGGCGTAATTTATGTGGTCACCGAAAGAGCCTGTGAACTTCCGTTAAATACAAGACCTGTTCTTGCAGCCGGTGCTGTTGTTACCGCCGCCTTCGGAAGATCGTTGTTTGTAAAAGCCTTGATACGCAGATTGGCAAATGACGTGGTAGACAGATCGTTCCATTTGGATCCCGAATATGTGAAGCTTTGTCCGGGCTTTATCGAGGCGGTTGCCGTAAGCCATGAAGAATCTGCAGATGCCTCCGAATATAAAGCAGGCGAACTGTCGGCTTCCAAGCGGACCGATACGGCAAACCTTTCTCCCTTTGCAAGTCTTACTTTGTTCTTAAGAGGAATGGTATGATAACCCGCATAAACAGTAGAGCCTTCAGTTGTGGCATCTTCAACAAGTGTTCCTTTTGAAGGATCCGAGTTCTCTCCTTCTATATGAGAGTAGATCTCGATCTTATAATCAACATTGGATGTGGGTGTCGCAAATGAAACCGCGTTTAATACATCACCGGTTTCGCTCTGTGCGGTAAAGACATTTGCACCCTGAAACCATTTTGGACCGATGTAAGCGATCTTTCCGGAAACCATAGAGCCGTCGTACTGGTAATTATTATCATAATTATCCGAAGTATCAAAAACAAAGGCATTGGCGTTATCACCGTTGCTCATGCTGTAATAAGACAGCCAGAAATAACCCGAATAGTTCTGATGAGCAGTGTCATAGCTTCCGCCGTTTGTCCAGCTGTTGCGTACCAGCCATGCTCCGTTGCCCTCGGGCTTTTTGGTATTTGAGAAATTATCCTTACTGAAATCATCATCCCATCCGACCACGGTTATCGCATGGTTTGTTCCGCGGATCGTGGGATCGAAATAGGAATTGTAGTCTGAACTGTACAGATCTGCGCTTGTGGCAGCACTTGTTCCGCTGGGAGTATAGTAACTTAAACCTATAGCACCGTAATTATATATAAGACGCTTTGCTGCGTTTATTCCGTCTATATTGAATTTTTTTGTGGTAAAGTTTTGGTCGGTAGTACTTAATTGAACGTCGTAATATGCCGTCATATGAGCGGCATCTTTATATGCAATGGCATGATCGAGACCTGAGCTCAGAGCAGTGCCTGCCTGCGAATAGGGAGCATCCGCTTCGTTTGCCGCACCTGTCCATGATGCAAGTATGTTTTTTGAATAATTACGGTTACCGCCCCTGCGCATGAAGTCACCGGGACTTACTTTACCGTCTTTTGTATTCATTTCGTTTTTATCGCCTTCGGTTCCGCCGAGAGGATCCGTAACCGTATTATATGAAAAATATGCAAGGTGGAGTTCCGACAGATCGATGTTTTCCGGCGTAGCCTTGCCCTGTTTGATCATGCTCATCTCAGCAAGCGCCATGCTTGAAAAGGTCCAGCAGGCACCATACGGGCTTTGGCTTCTTAGCTGCGGAAGAGAGGGAGAAATGAACTTCGGCGGTAATGTTTCGGTTGTATCACCCATGATACTGTACCCCGGATCAAAGGAGGGATTTTCAACCTCTATCGGATCGATCTCGGGCATTTCACCAAAGAAGAGATCGCCGGAAACATCTTCGGGGATAAGGGTATCGTTGCCGGAAAGCGTTAAGCCTGTGCCATCATCAAGGATATCGGAAGATACCGATGAAACTTCATAGGACAGACCGTCTTCACTTATGATGTCACCTTCATACAACGGTGATCCCTGAAACAATGAAGTCTCCGTATTGACGGTTTCATCTG
>ONRZ01000266.1 GCA_900320345.1 uncultured Lachnospiraceae bacterium
TTTTATGATGTGACTGATGGAAGTGTTAAGATCGACGGAACGGACGTAAGGGACGTAACACAACAGTCCCTGCGTTCTTATATCGGGATCGTGCAGCAGGATGTGTACCTTTTTAACGGCACGATAAGAGATAACATCGCATACGGTAAACGTGATGCCGGAATGGAAGAAATAGTTGAAGCAGCAAGAAATGCGGATCTGCTTGATTTTATCGAGGGACTGCCAAACGGTTTTGATACGCAGGTAGGAGAACGTGGGACCAGACTTTCCGGCGGTCAGAAGCAGCGTATCGCGATAGCCCGTGTATTTCTTAAGAATCCGCCCATCCTTATACTCGATGAGGCAACGAGTGCTCTCGATAACGAAAGTGAGCGTTATATCCAGGACAGCCTTGACAGGCTGGCACAGGGAAGGACAACGATCACAATAGCACACAGGCTGTCAACGATCCTTGGGGCTGATGAGATAATAGTCCTTGACGATGAGGGGATTAAGGAACGCGGCACCCATAAGGAGCTTATTAAGCTTGGCGGCTTATATGAGAAATACTACCGTATGCAGCTTAGCGCCATATGATCTAAAATGAAAATACCTGTGGAAGATATCAAAAAGTGCATTAATGCGGCCAATAAATATGATTGATAGGAGAGAAAAGGTATGAACAAAACTAAGAGAAGAAGTCTTATTGGTATGCTCATGTCCGCCTGTGTCTTGCTGGCGGGCTGTAACGTTAACATCAATATTGATGATAATGCCGGGCAGAGCGGAGACAGCACAGAAGTAAAGGAATACATTGACGAAGGCGTAGATACGAAATGCGAGATCATAGGATATGATGACTATAAAGGCGGACCGGAAGGATATTTCCTTTCGGAAGGAGATAAGATAGCAGTCATCTCGCCGGCGGACCGGAAGGATATTTCCTTTCGGAAGGAGATAAGATAGCAGTCATCTCGCCGTCCGCGCTGCCAAGCAGAAGGCAGGTTGATGCGACTTTGGAAGGCCTTGAGAAATGTGGTTTTATCCCTGTTGAAGGAAAATATGTATGTCCCGAGAGCCGTACCCTGGATGAATTGATAGAAGACCTTGAATGGGCTCTTACTGATCCGGACATCCGTGCGATATTCTGCGTAAGGGGAGGTTACGGTGCATCGGAAGTTATGGACACGATCCCGCTTGATATGATAAAGGAAGCGGAAAAGCCGATCATAGGTTACAGTGATATATCCGTATATCATTCGGCATGGACGACACAGGGACTTCCGTCGATACACGCTTGTATGAGTGGAACATTCGGTGACTTCCCTAAGGACTGCTATGATGCCCAGATCCATATGATGAAGGGTGAGATCCCTTCGTATAAATGCGAAACGGAAACGCAGATGATCAAAGGCGAGGCGGAGGGTATCCTGATAGGCGGGAACCTGTCAACATTTACAGCGACACTTAACACGGAATATGACTGTACGAGAATTGATGAGCCGTATGTGCTCTTCATAGAAGAAGTCGGAGAGAATATCCAGCATATACACCGCTATCTGACAGTGCTTAAACATATGGGTGTCCTTGACAGGGCACAGGGTATTATCTTCGGTGAATGGACGGAACTTCCGGCTAACGGTTCCGGTAATTTCGGCGCGGTAAGAGGTGGGGATTTTGAATCGGTCGCGGATATGATCCAAAGGGAATTCCTCACAGATATGGATATACCCGTGGCGTTTGATTTTCCCGCAGGGCACGGAGATGTAAATTATCCTCTGCTCATGGGTGAGAAAGTGCACTTAAGTGTTTCGGACGGAAGCTACACCATAACCTGGAACGACTTATAATCAGGCTTTTAACGGTTAGGGTTTGCATGCACGGCCTGTTTTTGATACAATAGATGAAGTAATTTGGGGAGTGTCATATGATATATTACGATCATCTGCCGTTAGACAAGGAAATACTTAAAGCCCTCGGGGAATTATCGATAAATTACGTGTTCCAGCCCATTTTTCAGGCTGACGGAAAAACAGTCTATGCATGGGAAGCCCTTATGCGTCCTACGGAGAAGACTGTTCTGGAACTCATAAACGAATATATGGAGAAGGATAAACTGCATGTTCTGGAAGTGGCGACTCTCTTTGGAGCAATGCAGGCATATATTTTAAGGGGCTATACCGAGAGAGTATCGATAAATTCATTTCCGAATGACTGTCTGAGGCAGGATGAGGCGGATACATTTCTGGAATACTTTGGTGACAGCATCCGGGGCAGGATGATCATTGAGAATCTTGAATACCCGTATTTTTCATATGAAACATGGCTGGAGAAGAGCAAATCGGTCAGGTATATGGATAATCTGTTATCGGCTGATGATTTCGGGAGCGGGATCAATGATATGGAACGGATCGATATAATGCATCCCGATATTGTCAAGCTTGACAGGGAACTGATATCCGGTATAGACCATGATCGGGAGAAACAGAATAACGTAACGCATCTTGTTTTGGATTTCCATTCGAAAAGCATGCTTGTTGTCGCGGAAGGCGTGGAGGAGAAGGAAGAATTCGATTATCTGGTGGGACTGGGTGTCGATCTTTTCCAGGGATACTATCTGGCGCGTCCGGCATGATCACGTTTTAAAATACATTCTATTCTTCGGCAGGTGACCATGATGGCTGCAGATCTTCTATCGTTAGGAAACCGTCGGTCCTGGCCGCGATCTGATATTTGTCTTCGTAAACGATCTCACCGGGAGTATTGGTATATACGACATAATACGGATGATCATATTTTTCCAGAAGCCACATGGCAGGCCTTATCATCTTAAGCATTTCC
>ONRZ01000265.1 GCA_900320345.1 uncultured Lachnospiraceae bacterium
GCCGGTGTCAGCGAACCCCGGAATCTCAGGGAACAGGCACTCACTCTTATAGGCAGGGATATTTATGAGAAGCTTGTCGAGGGATACACGGAGAAGCAATGGGGAAGAAGAGCGGATGAACTTCCCGCATTCATAATCAGACGTCTCCCGGTCCGTTTTACATACGATAACAACTATTTTAACGATAAATATCAGGGGATACCCGAGGGCGGTTATACGGCGCTTATAGAAAAGATGCTTGAAGGAACGGAGGTCCGTCTGAATGAGGATTTCTTTGATGACAGGAGCGGGTACGAAGCCTGCGCGGACAGGATCGTATTTACCGGGATGCTCGATGAGTTTTACGGCTATCGTTTCGGTGAACTTGAGTACAGGAGTCTTAAGTTTGAAACGGAAGTCTTAAACACGGATAATTTTCAGGGCAATGCGGTCGTCAATTACACCGAATATGAGATACCGTACACGAGGATAATAGAGCATAAGCATTTCGAGTTCGGAACTCAGGATAAGACGGTGATAACGAGGGAGTTTCCGGCAAAGTGGAAAAAGGGTGACGAGCCTTATTATCCTATGAATGATGAGAAGAATAACAAGCTGTTTGAAAAATACAGAGAGCTTGCCGACAGAGAGGAAAAAGTGATCTTCGGCGGCAGGCTCGGAGAATACAGATATTATGATATGCATCAGGTGGTTGAAAAGGCACTTGATGCAGCAAAAAAAGAGGGATTTTAGACAACGTTCAGCGGATCCTTACCGTATAGTTTTATGGTCTCGCGAAGCTCATTAAGTACGATGTCCCGCCCGACCCTATCGTTAAACCAATCCTTTGGATGAGTGTGAGGTCCGTAGGCTGCCAGCCAGTACAGATACGTGCCTGCAAGGGTATCTACCTGTGAGGCCAGCAGTTTTGTTCTGGGGATATGAAATCCGTCGGTCAGGATGCCGATCTCAGAAAGTGACTTTCCTGTTTCATTTCTCAGCCTGTCTATGATAGATGCGCAGAATTCCAGATTCTGTCCCGTGAATGTCGATCTGTTTTCGAGACTGATGTCCGCCGGACTGACACCGTGCTCCTCAAGCCATGAAGCCATAAACTCCGCTTCCGTCAAATCACCGTGATCACTTGGATTCCCGCCGCTTACGATATACAGAACACCCGGATGCAGTTTGCCGATCTCAAACGCCCTGCGTATCTTGTACTCGCAGAGGGGGCTGCCCAGCACCACGATAATGTCGAGCGGTTTGTCGCCGTCATCGCTTTCGCCGAAGATAAGACGGTTGATCGCAGGCAGATTCTCTTCCGTTTCTTCCGGGTGCTGCTCGAATCTGACCAGCGTTTTTTCCACCTCGCGAGAGACATCATATACGATAAAGTCCAGTTTTTCTTCTTCCGTCGTGCCTGATGACAGGGGGAGGATGCAGTCCATTTTGGCATTGTGCAGGCGGCTTACGGAAGCAAAATATCCGGGTATGTGCTTAGAAGACATGGAGTCGGTGCTGCGCTGGATATAATGGAACATGATCAGCGAGGAGGTTAGAATGCGTCCCCGGCAACAGGGCAGATAGCAGAAGTTGAACATCCGGTCCTCGCCGAAAACCGTTTCCTCATCAAAACGCAGATGCTGTTCTTCGATCACGCTTCTGCGATAAAACTTATTGCAGTTTGAATAAACCAAAAGCTGACGGGTTCGTACATATTCATCAGCAAAGGCAGACACATCGGGATAGACCCTGTCACGCACCGACCATAGTTCCCGCGCACCTGCGAAGGGAACCCTCTCGATCCCAAAGATGTACAGATCGGTCCCTTCCTCGAGCAGAGGGAGGCTGTCGCCCAGAAAGCCATCACGCATACAGTCATCGCAGTCCATAAAGGTTACATATTCGCCTGAGGCAGCATCCAGTCCTGCATTTCGCGCGGCGGAGGCACCTTTATGTTCCCTATACAGTACATGGATATTATCCTGCATGTCCTCATATCCGGCCAGAAGTTCTTTCGTGCCATCGTCGGAGCCGTC
>ONRZ01000262.1 GCA_900320345.1 uncultured Lachnospiraceae bacterium
TGTGATAAGTTCCGTAGGTTTCATATCACGTAACGCATCGATTATCCTTTTTAATGAACAAAGGATAAAAGCTGCCGCCATGATAAGAAGTGAGATTATCCTGACATAATCGGTATTTTTCATCTTCAGTAAAAAGATCAGGATCATCTCCAGAGCAGAGAAGATCAGGATCAGCGAGGCCGCCGACAATACAAGCCCTGCAAAATCACCGAGAGTCATGATATCGGTAAACATAGACAATATAAACGACAGTGCGAGACTTATAACGGTGCCTGTTCCACATGTCAGGAACAGCGTTATAAATCTGGCAGTAATACGCTGCTTTACTGATACTGGAAGTGCACCGGCGATGCCCGTAAAACTGGCATTCTTATCAGCTTCAAAAGCTAATGTCAGTGAATCTCCAATCGAAGCCAGCGGCAAGAGCACAAGGACCGCTACCGCATACCAAAGCACATGTACAGGCGACATAGGCATATCGGTTCCGCCGGCAAGATACTCCTTCTCGGCAAGTGCTATATTACCGATACGCGCAGATATCAACGCCATTACAGTAATTACAAACGACGATACTGTCACGAAAACAAAAGTGGCACGCATTTTTCGAAGACACATTAGGTCTTTTATGATCAAGCCCTTCATATCGTCACCCCCTGGAAGAAGCAACATAGAAGAGCATTATCTCCTCAAGGCTTGTCCGGTCGATAACAAGTTCCGGATAGAGCTTTGCGGCAGCTTTCATGTCGTTTATCAATACCTCAACACCGAATGTTCCCTCATGCACTCCGACGATCAGGGATTTACTTATACTGCCAATCTCATCTTTCCTGCATTTGAGGATACCGTGCTTTTCCAGTATTTCATCCTTATTGCCTTGCAGGAATACTTTTCCGCCATCGATAAAGACAACTTCATCCGCGATCTTTTCGAGATCACCGGTAATATGAGATGAGATAAAGATCGAGTGATCTTCTTCAAGAACAAACTCACGGAAGATATCAAGGATCTCATTCCTTACTATGGGATCAAGTCCCGCCGTCGGTTCATCCATAACAAGCAGCTTGGCATTATGTGACAGAGCAACAGCTATCTGAAGTTTCATCCTCATGCCTCGGGAGAAATCCCCGCACTTCTTTTTGGAAGGAAGTGAGAACCTCTTCAGATAATCAAAAAAGACCTTCTCATCCCAATTCTTATAGATATGCTTCATCATTATATTGATGTCTTTACCGGTCATGAATTCATGGAAGCCCATCTCGTCGTAAACAACTCCAATGTCTTCTCTGAGCCTCGGTGCATTGCCTTTTATGTCTTCACCGAAAAGCTTTATCTTTCCACTGTCCGCTCTTATAACGTCCAGCATGATCCTGATCGTAGTCGTTTTACCTGCGCCGTTCTGACCAATAAATCCACAGACAGAACCTTTGGGGACCGCAAAACTTACATTGTCGAGCTTAAAATCACCATAATCCTTTACGACGTTATCAAGCTCAATAACATTCGTATAATTATCCATGTAAACCTCTGATTAATACTTTTGCTTCTCATCGTACAGCAGGTCGATCATTTCCTTGAGTTCATCCCGCGTCACCTTGCCGATGACAGCTTTATCACATGCCTTATCCAGGAGTTCCTGGATCTCAAACATCATGTTTTCTTTGACTATGTCGCTGTTAACAGCTTTAACAAAACTGCCCTTACCGGTTACAGATTCGATATAACCGTCGCGTTCGAGATCCTCATATGCTCTCTTGGTCGTGATGATGCTGATCTTTAGCTCTTTGGCCAGGACTCTCATGGATGGCAGGGCTTCGCCTGCAACCAAAGAGCCTGTCATGATCTGACTTTTGATCTGCTCCTCGATCTGCTCATAGATGGGCACACCGGAAGTATTGCTGATGATGATATCCATTCTTACCTCTTTGCAACTGCGCTTGTTGCAGCGGATCAGACAACCTATGCGCATTCAGAGTCTTCACCGCACAAACTAATTAGTGTATATATACATTATATACACCTCGAATGTGATGTCAATTGCTTTT
>ONRZ01000288.1 GCA_900320345.1 uncultured Lachnospiraceae bacterium
GGCAACCGCCCTCGGCAGTCTTATATCCGTTACTATCTTCATGCTGACTTCACCGGTATCTCCTCCGAATAACGAAGAAAGCACGTCACCGGCCGGTATGTTCACACTTCCCATACAGATGTTCAATAAAAACAGCATAAAAAGCAGGATGATGACACAGATAAAAGCAACCGTGTATCTTCCCGCTTTTCTTTCTTCCGTTCCTTCTCCGTAAGATCGCGCCATGTTAATTAAGCCCCGTGTATCCTTTATATCTTTCGATCCTGTATCATTCGATCCTTTTCAAAAAAATGAGTTCATTATCGGACACTTTATCATCCTTGAGTATCCTGTTCATATCCATTACCATCATGGGTATGCTCATCGTCTCCTGATACATATTCCTGCCCGTCGAATAGACTTCTCCTGTTTTCACGGCCTTAAAATCCGCAAACAGTCTGTCCTTATCAAGCAGTTCTCCGATACTGTCTATCCCGCCTGCTATCGTGCCGTTATATATAAGTATATCAGCATCCCCGGCCTCTGCATAGAACGATTCCATCTGCATATTGACCGTAGACAGTGCATTTCCGTCATCCTCCGTCGTACCCGGAGCATACTCACCGCCTGCTATCTCAATCATCCTGCTCACATAATCATTACTCTTCCTGACGTTGACAGCTCCGTTTGACGTCACATAAAAAAATGCCACGCTCTTCCTTTTTTCTGCCTCATTGCTGCCTGCAGCACTGTTTTTCTCATATTCCGTGACCAGCGGCTCAACTTCTCTAAGCCTCTCATCAAAGATCTCTTCCGCCTCTGTGAGCCTGTCTGTAAGGGCACCGTAGAGCTTGATCCACTCGATCCTTCCAAACGGATGTGATTCATAACTCGATGCTTCAACGATCACCGGTATGCCAAGCGAATCCAGCGGAATACTTTCCCGCGTATTCAAGCGTACCCGCATCGAAGGCTGCTGCGACTTCCTCAACATACCATTCCTTCTTGTCAAGCGAACAGAAACGTATATCGGAAAGCTCCTCATCGATCGCGGCAAATACGTCCATTGCGGCAGTCGATACAAGATAGATATTCTTGAATGGTTTACATAACACTACAGCTTCGTTCTCTTTATCACTGTCTTCGTTATCGCCGGCTTCATCACTCTCTTCATCCCCGCTGCTCTTATCATAAACATCATCTTCACTGTCCGTGTTAAGAATACTTACACTCTTCCTCTCCGGTACGATGATGATATCTCCCGTCTGTTCAATATGGATATAGTAATACCCGTCATCCGAATATGCTATCGTAAACATATCGGCATAACGTCTGTTTACCGTATTATCAAAACCGATCGCTCTACCGTTATCTCCCGCAATATTTACCGGTATGTATGTACCGTCCGCGGCAATATCCGTCCTGATACCCTTAAGCACATTCGATCCGGATATCCTGCTGCTTACCCTCTTATCCTCTTCGTCCGTTCCGTATCCGCTGCTTTCATCTTCAGTCCCCTGCAGTTTAAAACGCAGCGTATATTCTATCTCGTGCGGTACACTCATGGCAGTCGTATCCGCGATGACCGTGATATCTTTATCAAGTTCGGATACCGGTATCCTGAAGACCGAATCTCCTTCGATACCAAGCTCCTCATTAAGCCTTAAATACTTCTCACCATCGACAAGCATGTAGTCGTATTTATCGCTGCTCCATACGATCTCGGCTGTCATCTTACCGTCAGTAACGGTAAGGGTTGCAGGCGAAGTTACCGATGCCTTTCCGCTTCCTCCGCTAAGGTCTACATCAACTTTGTATGTGCCGTCCTCTATATGGCCCTCAATGCCGCTTTCTGCCCCGTTCTCAATGTCACGTACGGCATTGCCGTTTACAGCACTTCCCGGAACGCTGCAGCCTTCCGCAAACATGCACATTATTAAAATGCATAACAGTATACTTATTCTTCTCATGTTTTTCATTATCACAAAATAAAGGCCCTGTGTAAATACGCAGGGCCTTAGGATCATCGGTCTTATTCTGCCTTCTTAAGGTCGCTCGTAACCTTTACCTTATGATCGTACCATTTGCCCTTGGTGCCTATAAGAGCAACATCGAATTCCTCATCAAGCGCAGGTACGGGGATATCAAAGCCTGCGACCTTCTCTGTTGTCCCGTCCGAGTAAGTCACCTCATCCTCGGTAGGCTCAAGAAGGACTGCTCCATCCTTCTGCGCATCCTCTGCCTCCATCCTTCTGCGCATCCTCTGCCGTTCCTGCGAACAGGTTAACAATCCCGTTGCCCGCAAGGCTTACATGTATCGTCATCTGTCCGTCCTTTACAGTGAGCACGCCCTTGTCGTCATTTGCCTCGTTAACATGGAACATGCTGCTGTCTGTTGTAAACGCCGCCTCATATGTTCCGTCTTCGATCGCGGCATCCCCCTTGGATGCAGCAGAAGCATCCGCATTATTTATAGCCTCCGAATCCATCGCAGC
>ONRZ01000259.1 GCA_900320345.1 uncultured Lachnospiraceae bacterium
AAGCCCCCTTCCGTGCTTGGATATCTTTTTTGTCCGCGGCACAAACCTGAAGTTGAAACTCGATGAATTGTTATCTTCCATTGACAGTTCATCATCCGCATCATATTCGTCAACAAGCCTTATCTTCTCTATCGGATAATCATTTTCGTAAAGTTCCTTCAAAATATCCAGGACATCTTCCGCAATATGAACATTTACTATCATCTCGCCTTCATGCTCTTTGCCGTAGATATCCTTGTGAAGTACATGGAGATACCTTAAATCTTCCCGCGGGAGCGTGCATTCCTCCTTAAACGACTTACCGTAAATCCTTGCAAATATCTCATCGGTAATCTCCGTCATGTAAAATCCGCTGTTCTTAACATCATCTGTTTCCATATCTGTCCCTGTTTGCTGTTCACCGTCATCTGACCTGTCACCGCTATAGTCCGCTATGTCACCGTCATAGCCTTCTCCGTCATCCGGTCCTTCTTCCGATACAGATCCTTCCGGTCCTTCCGTTTTCTCAATTACCGGGATCACCGGTTCCGTATCCGTAAGACCGGTTTGAGGACCGTCATTTTCCCTTATATCATCGTGTGGTGAAAATATGCCGCAGGCCGACAGAGATATGAATATCAGAAACGATAAAAATATGCCTGTGATCCTTTTCATACCGTGTATCATGATCATTCCCTTCATTTTGGCAGGATCCATCCGAACATCCCCCTTAGCACCGCTTTTACCAATACAAGAAGCGACCTTCGCATATCCGCCCTGACGACCGTAGCGGATCTTGCCGGTGTAAAATAATACAGGCAGCTTGTATATGCCCTTGTCTTATGCCATGAACGGTTGAGTTTATCAAAAGGTACTGTGGCAGCCCTTCCCCAGGTCGATATCTTTATAAGGGGAGAGGAGCCGTCCTTATTTTCCTCAATACCCGTTATAGTCATAAAATGGGATCTTACACCCTTTTTCGTGTCGCTTCCTCCGGTAAGTTCACCGTTATCGCCCGAATACAGCCGCAACGGATGCCTGTTAAGCGACGTGAGCATGATGACACAGCCGCTCTTATCAAGTCCTTCACGTATGAACTTTAGTCCCTTATCATATGAACAGAATGCCGTCGGGAGCGAATGCGCGTGGAGCAGAAGTCCCCTGCGCCTGCAGTATCTGAGTGTCCCGTTAATGAACCCGTTAAGGCTGAGGCCAAGGCTTGAGGGGATGATCTTAAATATTTTATTATCCCGTTTAACAGAATCATATATCTTCCTTATAAACGGTATCTCAAGCACGAGCATCGACTTATAGATATTACCCATAAGTCCCGTAAACTCATCCTTATAATATACATCATCCGTAAGTGCCCTTAGTTCTCCCGAAACACCTTCATCATTAAACTTCGAGGGATATTTGTGCGCAAGCATACGCAGCATATTGGCACAGGCGACCGAGCCGCAGCCCGCAAAGGCCATGGTATTGGACCCGTACCAGTTCTGGTCACCTCCGTAATACTTCCTGCCTGAGCCTTTGTCGGTTATGAGCATGGGATCGTATCCTGGTTTTTTTTCTTCACTGTTTACTGTCGTCATAATGATCCGCTAAATAAACCGTTTTCTACAGAAAATACATCACCGCAGGTATCGTGATTATCGATGTGAGCGTGGTGAGGATTATCCCTGCCGAGATCATGTCCTCCTTAACGCCGTACTGTTTTGCCATCATGAGCGGCATATTTGCCGCAGGCATGGCTGCCATCACCGCTATCGTTTTAAGTATCAGTTCATTTGTGATGAACATCCTCATCACGAATATGAAAAGTACCGGAACAAGTATCTGCCTGAGTATCACAAAAACATACAGCCGCCACCTTGTAAACACTTCCTTCGGCACCATCTGCGCAACCGAAACACCCAGGACTATCATAGACAGGAACGTCGTACAGTTCGCTATATAGTTAAGCGTCGAATCTATCATATCGGGCATTTTGATGTCCAAAAGATATACGACTATGGTCACGACCGACATGACCGTTCCCGAATTTATGATATTCTTAGCGGAAAAAGCATCCCCCTTATCCTCATCCGGATGCTGCTCTT
>ONRZ01000258.1 GCA_900320345.1 uncultured Lachnospiraceae bacterium
AAGAGGATATCGGGGAAGCTTGGCCTGACAGAAGAGGAGGATCCTGTCAAGGTGGAGTTCGATCTGATGAAGGAGATCCCGAAGGATCACTGGATATTGATAAACATGCAGCTGATCACTTTCGGAAGGGATATCTGCAAGGCGCAGAGACCTGAATGTGAGCGCTGCCGGCTTACGAAATATTGCGGATATTATAAGAATTCCCGGAGATGATCTTCGGGAATTTATTTTTTGGAGACATATTTATTTATATCGCATCTTTCTTTAAGAGCCCGGACTATCGGTCCCTTCATGAGAGAATTGAGTCCGTCGGCGATCTCGATGATATGATCAAGTCTGTCAAATTCAAAGTTCTCCGCATAGATATCCGCAAGCTGAACATAACTTGATTTAAGATCGGTGCGGCATTCCACGGCAAATTCAAAAACCTTCCGCGCCTGTTCCTTTTTTCCCTGTTCGAGAAGATGGGTTCCCCACGAATCGAGAGCCCGCACGAGCTCGGTAAAATTCTGGTCGTATTCCGTCAGGATGGGAAGGTTGGGTGCACCGTAGGTGAATTTAAGATCCGTATTCGATATTCCGGTGAAGTTGACTATCTTCTTATCCTTTAGCGCCAGAATATCAGCCTCATCCTTGGCGATCGCGGGATCGGTATCTTCGGACCCGGGTTCTGCACTGCTTTCCGCACCGTCTTCCGTGGAAAAAGGGAGTGAATCGAAAGGTATGGTGATATAGTCAAGTTCATCGAGGCTTTTTTTTCGGACGGAATTGGACAGACGCTCTTCCTCGATGCGTTTTTCGTCACCCGTATTGAATCTGTTGGTCGTGACCTTCATATAGATCATGATAGCCAGAAAACTTATCACTATGGTTGTAAAAATAGGCGATATCATATATAATTAACCTTTAATAGAGTGTTATTGATCCATACGGGATCGGGAGGTTTATCCATGAATTTTTACAATAAAAAATCAAGGAAGATAATGTCGAGCATCATAATAATCATCCTGGTGCTTGCAATGATCGTGCCGACACTGGCATATCTGATACAGTAATGATCATAAGGGGGACCACGTAGTGGTGGATTCCTTATGATGCCTTAGCGGCGAGCGTATCAAAAGAAATACGTAGTATTTCTTACATTATAACATGAAATTGTATATTTAGGAATCGAGGGATCATCGTGTTAAGAAAGGTCAGGCTGTACACAGCCTTTTTAAGCATCGCATGCTGCATCCTGTCGGGAACCTGCAATGTACAGGCAGCTTCGGCGGGAGTTTCGAAAATAATAAACAAGTCGGATGATTATAAATCGGACAGTATCATTCAGTTTGTCGATCAGGAGTCTGATGATAAGGACTCTGCCGAGCCGGTTCAGCCGTCTGATGATCTGCAGCAGCCGGATGTGTCCGATACGGATTCCGAGATAACGATCAATGTTACCGCGGCAGGAGATGCGGTAGATAATACCAGGGATGAGATCCTTGAAAATGCCAACAGTCTTACTACGGAGATAAATGTCGAAGTTCCGGCTTCGGTCCACATAGATCCGACAGCTACGATAAACAGGGGTGTGTATGCCGAGGATATCGACCTTTCGGGGCTCACCTACAAGGAAGCGCGCAGCAAGGTTGAAGACAGGATAGCTGAACTTCGCGGCAGGTCGATAAACCTTACTTCGATAAACGACCGCGTGACTACGGTCACCGCAGGCGATTTTGGAATAAAATGGTCAAACAGCGACATATTGCTGGAGGCTATAGGTCTTGGCAAGCGCGGTAACGTAATAGCCAGGTATAAGGCAAATAAGGACCTTGAGGTTGAGCATAAGGTCTATGATATAAATATCACGGCGGATAAATCGTATGTAAAGAACGTAATTCAGGCGGAGAGTGATGCATGCGGCTCTGATGCCAAGGATGCTACCATGACAAGAGAAAACGGAGTGTTCCATATCACGGAAGGCCAGGAAGGTTACGGTATAGATGTGGATGCATCCGTTGAAGCGGTCATGAACAGGATGGATAACTGGGACAAGAACGACTGCACCATAGAGCTTGTATCAGGTGACATTTTTCAACCAGCTTTTCATCATCCGGCAAGGAACGTTCCGGAAACGTGCGCAACGGCACCAAGCTCATAAACGGCAAGCTTCTGTATCCCGGCGAGCAGTTATCCGTATATGAAACGGTAAGTCCGTTTACCGAGGAGAACGGATATTTTCTTGCGGGCTCATATCTTAACGGCTTGGTTGTTGAGAGCCTCGGAGGCGGGATATGTCAGGTGAGTTCGACACTTTATAATGCGGTCATCCGTGCGGAGCTTCAGGTGGATGAGCGTTCCAACCATTCGATGATAGTAAGTTACGTGGACATGTCGGCAGATGCCGCGATATCGGGAACAGCCAAGGATTTCAAGTTCACCAACAGCCTTGAGAACCCGATCTTCATAGAAGGTTATACCACAGACGATAAGCAGGTGGTATTCAATATATACGGAGTCGAGACGCGTCCGGCAAACAGGACGATCTCATTTGAGAGCGTTGAACTTGAGAGGACCGAGCCTGAGGGTGAGAAGGTAGTTGCCGATCCGGAGCTTCCGGCAGGTAAGGTTTCGGTACAGTCGGCGCATACGGGATATGTTGGCGAGTATTGGAAGATCGTCAAGGTGGACGGAGTTGAAACGGAACGTGTAAGGATAAATAAGAGTAATTACCGCGCGGTTCCAAAGACTGCTTCGGTAGGCGTAGCGACAGATGATCCCAATGTGGCGACCGTTCTTAAGAATGCGATCGCGACGGGCAGCATAGAGGCCTGCAAGGCAGCGGCCGCACAGGTAGGAGCCGGCATAATAGATCCGGCGATGCTCTTGGGCATTCCGGCGCCCGCACAGGATGCCGGGACACCTCCCGCAGAAGCACCCGCGGAACCCCAGCCGGAGAATCCTCCGCAGGATAACGGCGGCAATGAAGGCGGTGCGGAAGAACAGCAGGGCGATAACGGTGGCGGAGAATAATTTTGATCTGAATAAAGAAGCCGTGACCGGAAATGATGTTGTCATGACCGGATGGGCAGGTCTTGCCGGAACGGTCATCGTGGCAAAGGAAAAGGAGTGGGTGCTGAATAAGCGGTTCAGTCCCACTTTTATTAAGAAGGTTCTTAGTCTTGAGGAATACCGGGATATTACGGAAGATAAGAAGACAGCGCTTAAAGCCGGTGCTTCAGCGATTTATGAGATAAAGGATAGCGGTATCTTCGGAGCGCTGTGGGATGCGGCACAGGATTTCGGAGCAGGGCTTGATATAGATCTTTACAGGATCCCGATAAGGCAGGAAACGATAGAAGTAAGCGAACTTTTTGAGATAAATCCGTATAAGCTGCTGTCCACGGGTTCACTGCTCATCATGACGGACAGGGGTTATGACCTTGTAAGGGAATACGAGCGCGCCGGAAGGAAGGCGGCTGTGATCGGCAAGGTCACGGAAGGCAATGACAGGGTGGTCTTCTACGATGAGAAAAAAAGGTTTTTGGAACCGCCCGGTCAAAATGAACTTGATAAGATACATGCCTATATTATATAAGAAAGGAATGATCCTAATGAGAGAAAAGATACTTAATTACATCGAGAAGAACAGCCGTGTGGAGCTTAAGGAACTTGCGGTCCTGCTCGGTACTACCGAGGCGGAGGTAACGCAGGAACTTGCGGACATGGAGTCTGAGGGTATAATCTGCGGCTACCATACACTGATAGACTGGGACAAGGTAACGACAGACAGGGTGAACGCGCTCATAGAAGTAAGGGTTACTCCGCAGCGCGGGCACGGTTTTGATGATATTGCCGAGAGGATATACAAGTATCCGGAAGTCAATGCGACCTACCTTATATCGGGAGGATACGATCTTTTGGTATCCCTGGAAGGCAAGACGCTTAAGGAAGTCAGCAGCTTCGTATCGCAGAAGCTTTCAACGCTTGATAACGTGATCTCAACGACGACGCATTTCGTGCTCAAGAAATACAAGGATCACGGAACGATACTGAACGGTGAATCAAACGATGAAAGGATGATAATGACGCCATGAGAGAACCGTTATCGCAAACTATCGTAAATATCAAGCCGTCGGCGAGCCTGATTTTGACACGCCATGGCACATAAGGGATGAGGGTATATACTCACTTGAGAAGGGACGTACATTCTATACGTCCAACTCCGGTCTTTTGGAACTGAGGGAGGAGATCTGCAGATATATCGAGCGCCGCTGCAAAGTCAGCTACGATCCAAAGTCGGAGGTCATAATCACTGTCGGAGGAAGCGAAGCGATAGATATAGCGATGCGCGCAATGCTCGATCCGGGCGATGAGGTCCTGATCCCGCAGCCAAGCTACGTTTCCTATGAGCCGTGTGCGATCCTTGCCGGCGGCAAGCCTGTGATAATAGAACTTAAGAATGAAAATGAATTCAGGCTCACGAAGCAGGAACTGCTCGATGCCGTTACCGACAAGACCAAGATCCTCGTAATGCCTTTCCCGAATAACCCGACAGGTGCGGTTATGACGAAGGAAGACCTTGAAGGCATTGCCGAGGTATGT
>ONRZ01000257.1 GCA_900320345.1 uncultured Lachnospiraceae bacterium
AACAGGTGATTATGAGGCAGGAGAGCCTGCGTGGGGATTTCTGTACCCGTCATTTGTTAACAGGTGTGAAGACAGAGAACATATAGCGATATATAATATTGATCCGCATAACGAGGATATGGGATTTATGAACATGCTGGGGTTACTATCATGAACAATAAACATATAGGAAAAATGGCCGTTACCGCCATTGTAGGAAGGAATCCTTACGGATTCCTCTGATGCCTCAAAGCCGGCAGGCTCCCCCGATACAAGATCGGGGGCAGTATCGGCAATAAGCGCTGTTGCCGTTACAGAACTCACAAAAGGCATTAAAAAAGATCGTTACAGCGGCTAAAGAAGTGATCAAATATGATGCATAGATGGGAAAACGTTAACAAAAAAGCCTTGTTTATCATTGTGCTCCTCTGCCTGATTACAGGATGTGGGAAGGCCGCAGACAATATCAACTCGGATAAGAAAGATACAGCTCAGGATATAACAAGCATTGAAGAACCTATACAAGACGAGAGCCTCATTAATGATCAGGACAACGAAACAAGCAAAAAGAAAGAAAACTCCGGGATGACTGTGAAATATAAAATGCAGGAACTTGAATTTTTACGTGATGGAAAAAAGATATATGGCAGGATCTATCTCCCCGAAGGAGATGGTCCATTCCCTGTCGCCATAATGGGTCATGGTTTTGGAGCAAACTTATCCATGATGGAGGGCTACGCCAAATCATTTGCCGAAAATGGGATCGCTGCTTATGTATTTGATTTTATCGGTGGAGGCCATGACATAAAGAGCGATGGCAAGATGACTGAGATGTCCGTACTTACCGAAGCCGCAGACATGAATACTGTGCTTGACGGTATACTTGCCCTTGATATTATTGATAAAAACAATATCTTTGCTATGGGTGGAAGTCAGGGAGGTTTTGTCGCTACTTATATTGCGGGGACACGACCTGAAGATATAAAAGGTCTTATCGCACTTTATCCTGCATATGTCCTGCAGGATGATGCAAGGAAAAGGACCGGTAATGGTACCGAGTTCTTTGATACCTTCAGTGTTATGGGTAATACGATCAGCAGACTATACGATGAAGACGCCCTGTCTTTTGATATTTACGATATTATGAAGAACTATAAGGGTAATGCTCTTCTCATACACGGAACAGCAGATCAGATCGTACCGTATTCTTATTCTGAAAGAGCAGTTGATACACTCCCGTCTGCCAGGCTTATAACTATAGAAGGTGCAGGACACGGTTTTGGTGGTAAAGACGATGAATATGCAACACGGTGTGCGATAGATTTTGTAAAAGAAGAGGCGGGGATTACGGAAAACAGCAACATGGATGAAAAGGAGGATGTGATGATCACAGACAAGATAAGACTATTTACTCAGAACAGTATAAGGATCGAATCAGATGCCGGTATCATATATGTAGATCCTTTTAAAATGAACGTAGAGCCTCATGATGCTGATTTTATCCTGTTAACACACAACCACTACGATCATTTCTCTCCGGAAGATATCCTTAAGGTCTGCAAGGAAAGTTCTGTCATGATAGTTCCCGAAAACATGGAAAGTGAAGCAGGAGACCTTACGGATTCCGTGGATATGATATATACGGTTGAACCGGATATGAAAAAGAACGTGAACGGACTTGAACTTGAAACAATCCCGGCATATAACAATTCAAAATCATTTCATCAAAAGAGTGCCGGCTGGGTAGGATATATCTTAACAATAGACGGTAAGAGGGTTTATATCGCCGGGGATACTGATATGACCGAAGATAACAGGAAGGTTAAATGTGATGTGGCCATGATCCCTATAGGAGGAACATATACAATGGATGCTATGCAGGCCGCGCAACTGATAAATGAGATAAAACCAGACATTGCCATTCCGACCCATTACGGCAGTGCTGTAGGTTCACCTAAGGATGCAGATACGTTTAAAAGACATGTAGATAATGCTATCGACGTAGAAATAAAGATGGAGTATTAACCTTATGAACATACAGGTCTTCGGCACCAAAAAGTGCAATGATACTAAAAAAGCATGAGCAGGGGAGAGCTTACTTCTGTTGCCCAGGCATCTCTCTGAAGCTCTGAATTAAGTATTATCTTTTCTTTCTTCGTAAATAATGTCATGTCGTTTTCTCCTTTGAAGTCCTTTATATGATGCCAATTTTTGGCTGTGTTTTGATTTCAGATGTAGTATAGTATTGTATATGGAAGTTTACTTCTCGGATTTTTATCACATACATATCAATTTTTGACATTACTGGAAGCGATGGTAAAGCAGATGATATATCATGGCGATAATGGATGGAGTCTGCAGATTTAGATGATATGAGTATATTTGAGTTTTTTCAAAAACTGAATCATCCCTTTGAAAAAGAAGGATGGATTGAAACTACAGCTGTTTTCACGGGCAAAGTGGAAAAAGCTGCTGTTGGCAAACCGGGACACTATAAAACTGCCGAGTATAATGAGTATGAAATCGAATATCAGACGGACAACGAGGAACATAAGGGTTGGTATACATTCCATCCGCTTCCTGATCCGGATCCGGAGGGTATTAAGGGTACAAGTATCACAATAAGATATAACCGAAAGAAGCCTTGGAATTTTGAAGTAATACATAAAGTGCAATTACAGTGAACAAAGAGGATAGGCATATGAAAACAGC
>ONRZ01000256.1 GCA_900320345.1 uncultured Lachnospiraceae bacterium
TCCATCATCTCATCATACTCCGCACCGTGCATAAGATGCGTAGGCTGAACGACAAGCCTCTTAACTCCGTTTTCGACTGCCCTGTCAAGTGCCTGCGTCATATTATCGATCTTCTCATTATCTCTTGCCTGCACATGGTTGATTATTATCTGTGCGGTAAAAGCACGCCTTACGGACCAGTCGGGGTTCGCCTTTGCAATAGCCTTCTCAACACCGCCTATATCCTCTGTCCTGCTGTCGTTAAAGGATGTACCGAAGCTTACCACCAGGATCTCATCCTCTCCTATGTCATCACCGTTTAACGGATCATCCTTGGATGCGTCTCCCGTATCCCTTCCGAAGTAATCGGGATCAGCGAACTCACCTTCAACAAGTTCCTTCTGCTCATCGTTAAGTGCATCCCATGCCTCTTTGGCTGCACTGCACTGTGCATCCGTTTCATCCGTCCTCTCCTGGACATATATGGCATCGATAAGCGCTGCGACCTCATTGGCCCTGTCAAGATCACTCATCTCCCCTGCATCTCCTTCGTCTGGATGTTAACATTCACTCCGTCACAGCCTGCAAGCAAAAGGGCTGCCATGGAAACACCCAGGATCGTTACTGCTATTTTTTTCTTCATTTTTCCTCTCCTTCTTTCAATAAAATAAGGACCGGTTTTACAGGTCCTTTTTCACACAAATATACAGACCGGATATATCCGGCCTTCAAAAACTTTATTCAGACTCCCTCTATGGACCGTAGAGGCCAAGCCCGTTACATACTCAAATATCCCGGCTCTTCATCATCACCGATACGCGCCTTCCCAAGACCTGCTCAGTGGCACTGCGTATCCGCTCCGAAGTTACGGTGACGGCATCGCTCCGGACTTACACCGGATTCCTTGATGTATGTAATATTGAAACATTAAGGATTATAAAACAAACAGGAGTCCCCGTCAAATATTATTAATTACTCACAGAGCAACATCAACCGACGGTTCCGGTGCCGTACTCATTCCCGCATCGACCGACGGCATCATACTTCCGACCGACGGCATCATTGATCCGAATGAAGACACCGGACCAAACGAAGCACCCGAAGGATTCGCACCCGGCATGGATGCAGCATTCCTTCCGTCAATATGTTTGTACATATCCTTAAGATATTCCATGTCCGCCTTCATGAGTGACTTCTGCTCCGACAGCCTGTGCTTTAACTTAAGCTTATCCAGTGCCTCCTCACTCATATGGGGATCGACAGTTTCCATGGCATCGAGCATTTCCGACATCTCACGCAGCATCTCGCTTTCCTCGTCACTCATCTCTTCCACGAACGAACTCATCTGCTCCATCATCTCTTCTTCGGATGCTTCGATCTTCTCTGCCATTTCCTCCTGCATCTTCTCCTGCATCCTCTCAGCCTCTTCACGCTGTATGTCGGCCTGCTCATCTATATGCTCAAGCTGGCGGTCCATAACCTTATCCTTCAGTTCCTCGAGCATCTGTGCTTCGGGAGACTCTCCCTTCTTCTCCATCTTTTCGAGAAGTTCATCCCGTTTCTGCGTATTTTTGACCATCTCCTCAAGCGTAAGGTTGTTCTTCTTGCGCTCTGCGACCACTTCCATCTTACGCGCATGAGTAAGTGCCATCTGCAGTTCGTCGTCACCGCCTGAGGCAGCCAGCTTGCGTTTCAGCTCACTCACCTTCCTCTTGGCCGCAACGACCGCCTGTCCTGCGCTTATCGAGGTCTTGGCCCTCATTATCTTATTCGATACTTCCTTAAAATTATACACCTTGCCGCTCTCGAGCAGCTTATCCTTCTTCTCTTCCTCTTCCTTATCCGTACCGTTTACCTGGTCGTTGTTTTCGACAAGGAACGGGGATGTTTTGGCACGCTCCTTCTCAAACAGGTTTCGCAGCTGATCCTGCATCTGTTTTCTTACGGAAGTCTTTACGTCGCCATCGGATGCCCCGGGTAGCACAGTTCCCATCCCGGAGACGCTGCCGTTTATCCTGCCTGAATTATTTACGGCAGAACCCGCGCGCATCATGTTTTTGTTCATCATACGGGAATTTATTGAATTGAACGGATCAGAAAACTCTGTATCCTCATGTGCTCACCCTCCGTGGCTGTACCGTTAATCCGTTAACTGCCGAAGCCATGATCCTGCCATGGATCAACGTGGAATCTTCGGCTTATTATGTATATCGACACTATTCTTTAGAAAATTAGACTTAAAGATCGATTTTTTCTGCGGATATCCTGGATCCGGCAATGTAACCCGAAGTAAATGCCCACTGGAGATTATATCCGCCGCAGGTTCCGTCTATATCGCACAACTCTCCTACGATAAACAGTCCGGGGACGATACGTGACTCCATTTGAGGTGTAAGCTCCGCAACATTCACACCGCCCGCTGTGACCTGAGCCCTGTCAAATCCTTCGCTTCCGGTAACATCAAATTCCATACTCTTAAGGTTAGCCGCAAGCTTGCCTATCTTCTCCTTTGAGCAGCTGCCTGCAAGTGACATAGGCGTTATCCCTGCTTCTTTAAGGAAGTATCCCGCGAGCTTATCATTAATGCAGAGTGAAAGCGCTTCCTGCGCACTGCGGTCCCGCTTCATATCCCTGTTCCTCCGCTCATCCCCGAAAATATCAAATGCGGTCTCAAGTCCGGCAGCAAGTTCATCAGTATCAAGACCCGGGAACAGGTCTATATAAAGAGATGCATCCCTTCCATCCGCAACAGAGCATACCGCATATCTGCTAAGCTGCATCACCGGTATTCCGCTTATATTATCTTTATTAAAGATCACCTCACCTGACTCGGATGAAACCATATCACCGTCTACCGCCAGTGAGATCCTGCATTTTATACGGACTCCCGCAAGATAAGACAGACGACTGTCAGCAACCTTAAGCGGCACCAGGGCCGGGTATTGTAAAACTATCTCATGCCCGAAAGAGCGTATGAACCTGTTCATGCTGCCGTCGCTCCCATGCGTCGGGGATGCCTTGCCGCCTGCTGCCATGACAAGATTTTTACTCCTGTAGACATGGGAACGCGTGGAAACGGCAAACTCTTCATCCTTAGTTATGTCAACCATATCCTCGCTGCATCTTATCTCAATACCAAGCTTCCTGCACTCAAGCAGCAATGCATCCGCAACAGCTCTTGCCTGCTCGTTATATGGATATACATAGCCGTCTATATCCCTGGTCATAAGCCCGAGACCGTGCATGAAGTCAAGGAGTTCGTCCCTTCCGAATACCTTAAGCGCCTCATAAGCAAAGGAAGGATCGCTCCCCCTGTAAACATTTTCATCCATATGCATATTGGTAAAGTTGCATCTTCCGTTTCCGGTGGCATACAGCTTCTTAAGAGGCTTATCCCTGTGTTCGAGCACAAGTACATCAGCTCCCGCCCTCGCTGCCGTTATCGCTGCCATAAGACCGGACGGACCTGCCCCGATCACTATGCAGTCATATGGTATTGTATCCTTTACGTTCTTTCCGGACATTCTTACATCTCCGCAGATCATAGACAGTGAATTTCATAAATCCTATAATAATCTAACACAGAACCGGGCTTTAATCAAACCGGCATCAGCGGCTGTCCGTGCATCTGTGGCAGGATCCGGACATTCGTGCTATAATCATCCCTGCAGCTGAAAGGAGCAGACATGATAGCAAATTATCACACTCATACCGTAAGGTGCATGCACGCATCGGGAACGGAAAGAGAATATATAGAGACCGCGATCAAAAACGGATTTAAGATCCTGGGATTTTCGGACCATGTACCACAGCCCTACCCGGAAGACTTCAGATCGACCATAAGGATGACTATGGATGAACTCCCCGGATACATAGATACCCTTGAAAGGTTGCGTGACGAATACCGTGACAGGATCGACATACTGATAGGCTTTGAAGTTGAATATTTCCCTAAATACTTCGATGAACTCTTAAGGATACTGAGACGCTGTCCGGTTGATTACATCATACAGGGGCAGCACAACGTTCCGGATGAAGTAAACGGGTTTTATGTCGGCCGCAAGACCGATGATGAGGATATACTTAAGGACTTTGTTGACTA
>ONRZ01000251.1 GCA_900320345.1 uncultured Lachnospiraceae bacterium
CTGAATGGCAGAGTTGTGAATTGGTGAAAACAGATGATCGTATATGATGGACTAAAATCTGACTTTCTTTCAAGCTGTGAAAGAGATTCGATTGCAATGGAAATAGAAGAAAACATACTTACAAAATTGGGGAAGCATACCCCAAAGTCGGAATTTCGTTCATGGGAGAATTCGCTAAACTATATGTATAAAGTCATGAATGATGATGACATTCCTTCTGATGCCGGAATTGCTATCGAGTTCAATATTCCGCAGACATCGAAACGTGTCGATTTTATGATCTCCGGATATGGGCAGGACGATGAACCCGGTATGGTTATCGTTGAACTGAAGCAATGGGATGCATTGACCGAAGTTCAGGGGACAGATGCACTTGTTGAAACATATATAAATGGTGGAATCCACCGGTTGGTCCATCCATCATATCAGGCATGGTCATATGCCCAGCTTATCAGAGATTATAATCAGGAAGTACAGGATAATAGTATAAAGCTTTCTCCATGCGTATGTATGCACAACTATATACGACACGAAAATGATCCGCTGGACGCACAGCAATACAGTGATTATCTTGAAGAAGCACCGGCCTACACTAAGGGTCAGTTGCAACAACTACGTGACTTTATAAAAGCATCTGTGAAGAAAGGTGACTGTAAGGAGATCCTGTATCAGGTCGACCATGGAAAGATCAGGCCGTCAAAGAGCCTTCAGAATGCGATAGGTTCCATGCTTAAGGGCAACAGGGAATTTATCATGATCGATGAACAAAAGGTTGCCTATGAAGAAATACTCCGTCTGTCTACACAATGTCAGAAGGACTTCAAAAAACGTACGATTATAGTAAAAGGTGGCCCGGGAACGGGAAAGTCAGTTATCGCGGTAAATCTTTTGGCTGAGCTTACGCAGAGGGATCAGCTTGTACAGTATGTTTCCAAGAACAGTGCTCCAAGACAGGTGTATCTTAAAAAGCTGAAGGGACAGATTAAGAAGAACAGTGTTGATAACATGTTCAAGGGATCAGGGACATATGTGGAAGCAGGATGTAATGTTGCACATACACTTCTGTGTGATGAAGCACACAGACTTAATGAAAAGTCAGGTATGTTCCATAACCTTGGGGAGAACCAGATAAAGGAAATAATCCATGCCGCATATTGCAGTGTGTTCTTTATTGATGAAAGCCAGAGAGTGACTATGGACGATATCGGCTCTGTGGAAGAGATAGAAAAATGGGCAAAGTCAGAAGGCTCCGAGATTTATCATCTTGAACTTAATTCGCAATTCCGCTGTAACGGATCCGACGGCTATCTTGCATGGCTTGATAATGTATTGGAGATAAGAGAAACAGCAAATTATGATCTTGAAGGAATTGAATATGACATCAGGATCTGTGATACTCCGGGTGAGATGAGGGAGCTTGTTATAGAGAGGAACAGGCTGTCAAACCGGGCAAGAGTTTTGGCAGGTTATTGCTGGGAGTGGGCAAAACAGGAACAGAATAATACGGATTATCATGATATAAAAATAGGCGATTTTGAGATGAGCTGGAATCTTGGGAACGGAGAGCCTTTTGCTGTCAGTGAAACATCCATAAATGAAGCCGGATGTATCCATACATCACAGGGACTTGAGTTTGACTATGTCGGAGTGATCATAGGCGATGATCTCCGTTTCGAAAATGACCATATCATATCGGATTTCACAAAAAGAGCAAAGACCGATCAGTCACTAAAGGGCATTAAAAAGCTATATAAGGAATCACCCGAGGAAGCTGAAAGAAGAGCGGATGAGATAATAAAGAATACATATAGGACACTTCTTACGAGAGGCATGAAGGGCTGTTATATTTATTGTACGGATCCGGGATTATCGAAATATCTTAAAAAGCGAGTGGAGAGAGTTAAACATGAAACAGGAAACAATAGATAGGATCAGAAAATTCAGTGAGGACAGGGACTGGGATCAGTTCCACTCACCTGAAAATATAGCAAAATCAATAGTTATCGAAGCAGCTGAACTGCTCGAATGCTTTCAATGGAGTGATACCGATTATGATGTTTCCCATGTTAAAGAGGAACTTGCGGATGTTTTAGTATACTGTCGGAACATGCTCGATAAACTGGGCCTTGATGAAGATGAGATCTTGATGAAGATGAGATTGTTAATATGAAGATGGACCAGAATGAGAAAAAGTATCCTGTTGAGAAGGCAAAGGGAAGCGCAGCTAAGTACGATCAATTATAAAGCAAGGGGACGGATTTCCGTTCTATCGGATAAAGAAATGAAAATATTTACAGTTGAAAGGATAACAGAAGCAGATTACGGATGTGAAGAGACGGTATACAGCTTTTAAATAATGGGAGAATAATAAGATGCTTAAAGATGCTTATGAAAAATACTATTATGATCAAAACTATAATTGTGCGGAGACCATGATACGCGCAGCTAATGAATATTTTGAGCTGAATCTGCATGACAGGGACA
>ONRZ01000250.1 GCA_900320345.1 uncultured Lachnospiraceae bacterium
CATCCGTTGAACATTTTTCATCGGCTTTTAAAAAATTCTATGGTATGAGTGCAAGTATGTACAGAGAGGAGATATCATGACAGAAACAGTTATCTGGGGACTTACGATCCCTTTTATCGGTACAGCGGCGGGATCGGCCTGTGTTTTCTTTTTAAGGAATGAACTAAAGCTCGGAATACAGCGTGCACTGACCGGTTTTGCTGCAGGTGTTATGGTAGCGGCTTCGATCTGGAGTCTTATAGTCCCGGCCATCGATCAGTCGGCCGATAAAGGAAGACTTGCTTTTCTCCCCGCATTCATCGGTTTCTGGTTCGGCATCCTGTTCCTGCTTCTGCTGGATCATGTCATACCGCATCTTCACGTAAGGACAGATCAGACAGAGGGCCCGAAAAGCCATCTTACACGTACCGCCATGCTGGTCCTTGCGGTAACGCTCCATAATATACCGGAAGGTATGGCCGTAGGAGTCGTCTATGCGGGATTTGTAAACGGTTCCGGAAATATAACCGCAGGAGCTGCACTAGCCCTGGCTCTTGGTATAGCCATACAGAATTTTCCCGAGGGTGCGATAATATCCATGCCGCTTTTTGCTGAGGGAAAAAGTAAACCGAGATCGTTCCTGCTCGGAACTCTGTCCGGAGCGGTCGAGCCTGTTTTCGGCGGTATCACTGTACTCATAGCGGGACTGGTAGTTCCCGCCATGCCGTACCTTCTTTCTTTTGCCGCCGGTGCCATGCTCTATGTCGTTGTTGAAGAATTGATACCTGAAATGTCTGCCGGTGAACACTCCAATATAGGAGTAGTATCCTTTGCGATAGGCTTCAGCCTTATGATGGCATTGGATGTGGCGCTTGGATGATCTTCTACATATCGTTTATTTCATTCAGCACCTGGTTTAAGGCCATCATTTTAGACTGGATGATAAGGCAGAGTTCGTCATCATCCATAACATTTGCCAGATCTTTCCTGTATGATTCAAGTATGATCTCTATCTGAAGCTTTAACGCAAGCTTAGCTTTATTATATGCCTTATCGTATACTGTCATTTTATCCATGACCGTATTCCTCCTGCCTGTCTTTATCCGTATATCCTAATTAATATTATACTTAACTCTCTTCTCATCGTCCAGTGTCGCGCCCGGAAACTGTTTTTTTGCTTCCTCCATAAGTTTCCTGTAATCCTTGTAATAAGTCCTCTTTATATTCTTTCTGTCATCGTTTATAAGAATGGAATCATTACCCTTTAAATAAGCCTGACCTTTATCCGCATAAGCCACACATCCGTATCCTTCCGTCTCATACAGATACAGACTGTTAGTCAGACATGCCGCCATAAGGTTACTGTCTTCGTCGCATATGATGAATCCGAGACTGCCTTCGGCATTAATGGTATTTGCAAATACTCCGTTATCGATATCCCATATCCTTATACGGTAATCGTCCCCCTGCATCACGATATGGCTCTCATCATCGGTAAACGCGATATTTGACTTGAGATACGATTTAAAAGGTACCTTATCATGAGTCTTTAGCGTTTCCGTATCAAGTATCCTAAGGTATCCGTCTTTACAGCACAGAGCGACATATTTTCCCTTCGGGCTTATGTCTATACAGGTCTTTTCGTAGTTTCCGGCAACAACCCTGTAAGCATCATCTTCAATCTCCCTTCTCTCACCCGATCCGGTATCCAGTATATACAGATTCTTATCGCCTTCAGACACGTATATGTATTTTCCGTCAGGTGATATCACTGCTTTTCCTATATTGCCATCAGTTTCACATTCATATATGGCCTTTCCGCTTTCTATGTCGATCGCTATGAGATTATTAAGGGCCCAGAACACTCCTGTTTTTCCCAAAGGATCAATGAAACAGTCAAATGTCGATCCGAAAACCCCGTAATCCGATACATTGATAAAATCCTTGCTCCCGGTATGAGGGTCAACTACCCATAGGCCTTTACTGTCTATAAGATATGCCTTTTCACTGCCAAGCTTCACACCCTTTATAAAATTTCCACCGGTAAAATCGGACAGTTTCCTGCCTTCCTTATCCAGGAAACCGACGGAAGTATAATCATTATAGGGCATAACTGCAAGATACTCTCCGTCGTCGGACTATAATGACACCGTCGTCATATGATACGAAGTCTTCCATATCAGGTGCTTTATGCCATTTCATTATGCAGACATCCGGTGACAGGACAGAAGAAAAGGCAAGCATATCATTTATCACTACCCACTCCCTTATGGAATCCGATGTATCGACCGTATATTCCGAGTATACCCGACCCTCTGCGAAATCCATAAAATCTATACCACCTTGTGAATAGCCTACCCTTCCGAACGAATTTGCCGTCGAGAGTGCCAGTGCATTGATATCCCCGGGTACTCCGAACGAAGCTATAAGTGCACCCGTGTTTTCATCCAGGGTAAACACTTCCGATTCCAATGCGATCACGATCTCATCATGAACAGTTCCTTCTTCTTCATAACTGTGAGCTTTGACGATCGTGTTAAAGGTAAGCATATACTTGACATGTGCGTCTATACTCTCAGACCATAAAGTCTGTCCGTCATAAGTCGCCAGATCGACCATCACATGCTTAACCCCTTCATCCATAAGATTATTATTGCAGCTTACCGCCGCAATATTACCGTTCTGTGTGACATACATATCCAAAATGTATCCTTCGGACAATTTTACATCCTTAACGGTCATTTCTTTCGGGTCAAACACGGATATATAGGCATTTACAACATCGGTACCATAATGTGGTATAACGAAGATATCCTTATCCGGATATTTCTTCACTTTACCGAGATAATTCTGATCCGTGGTATTTCCGATACTGTCCGTGATCTGTCCGGTCGCACTGTCCATAATGCTTAAACCGTTCCTGCATACTATTAAGATCTTTCCTTCCTTCTCGAACAGTTTGCATTGTTCCACGGTATCATCAAAAATCTTAAAAAATTCCAAACCTCCCGTGTAGTCATATTTGAACAGCGTATCCCTCGTAGCAACATACACTCCGGTATCATCCGCATCGGCACTTATAACCTCAACATAATAATTCTGATCGTTTACCGCAGGTTCTATGCTCACCTTAAGAGTCCAGTCCGAAACATCCCATACATATACCTTGTTGCCGCTGTCTATCGATACGATCTTGCTTTTGTCATAGGTGCACATGATCTCATCTATCGAAAGATCGTGATGAAGTATCCTGTCCTGTGTCAGTGTACTTCCGCTGTCATAAGCATACAGAGCCCGACCTAACGCATATTCGGCATCCGGAACATAAGGTCTTTCGTTATTTTCGAAAGGCAGTCCCTCCATGGCTACCAGAACCGCATCTTCCCTGTTTCCCGACCTTAACAGATCAAGAGATTCCTGTGCATAGAACCTTGACTGGTTTTCCTGTTTTCCCCTGTACTGAAGAGATATCTCTTCCGCAAGAGCGGTCTTTTCGTCCGCAAGTGCCGTCTTTTCATCTGCAAGCTTTGCTTTTTCATCCGCAAGCTTCTGCATCTTATCCGCAACATTTGCATTATATATACCGAAAGCCACACCTGCCAATGCCACTATTGCGGCAGCGGCCGAAGCGATAGTGACCGTTCTTTTTATCATACGCTCCCTGTGCCTCTGGCGCAGATCATCATAGGTACATCCTATGACGGGAGCAGCAAGCCTGAGTATCTCGGTCTTAAACTTTTTATTCCTTTCCTTGCGGTCGACACCCCTTATATCTGCGGCTAGTGGTTCAACCGGATTACCGTCGTCATCCGTAAGCAGCATTGGCGGAAAACTCCTGTCAGGCTCTCCTTCTATAAGCACAGCAAGTATATGCTCCCTGCCATGAAGTCCGATAAACGTCTCTATTTCCTTACATACCCAATATGAGTCTGGGGTTTCCGAAGAACATATCACTATCAGATATTCAGACTCTTCAAGCGCCGTTGAAATGTTATCATTAAGGTCGCTCCCGATCGGAAGCTCCTCCTGATCCCTGAAAACACGCTGTATTTTCTTTTTCCCTGTCTTTTCCTGTACCGCCTTCGGAATATGATATGTTTCGAGCCCTGAATGTACTTTTTTGGCAATCTCCATATCAAGTTCAAGATGCCTGTAACTTATAAATGCATCATATTTCATTGCCTTAATCTCTCCTCATATTCAT
>ONRZ01000242.1 GCA_900320345.1 uncultured Lachnospiraceae bacterium
CCCGGGGTTGATATCCCTCTTGTATGTTTCTGCCGGTCGAAGTATCATGTATATCCCGAGTATCATACCTCGGGCGACAACATGTCCATCGTTTCCCCGGAAGGATTCTACGGGGCATTTTCCGTCATGCGAAAATGCATCGACAGGCTTGAGACCGGTGAGTCGGCGGGGACAGGTTCCGTGACTCACCCGGAACGAGTGAGTCACAGGAACCTGTCCCCGCTGACTCTGAGTCACAGGAACCTGTCCCCGCTGACTCACAAATTCCGAGTGACCTGTCTGTGCGAGCCGCAGCTTGGAAAACGCGGACTGGTGCCGACGATGAGTTCGAAGGAGACTTATCAGGAGACGCTTGCCATGAAGGATGTGCTGGCATATGCGGACGGAACGCATGATATCGAGGGACTGGCCGAGGTCATCGAGCAGCCGGTAGAGGTGGTCGAAAAGGTGGTAGATCAATTACTTTCCGCAGGGCTGCTGGAAGTGAGTCACGGGGACAGGTTCCCCGACTCACACGGAACGGGCGAGTCAGGGAACCTGTCCCCGTGACTCAAAAAAACAGATAAGGGAGTAACGGATAATGACAAGAGAAGAGATAATGGAAAAAGTAAACGGGATATTCAGAGATGTGTTTGATGACGAAACGCTTGTTATCACTGATTCGACGAACTCGGATGATATTGAGGACTGGGATTCGCTCGAGCATATCTCACTTATCATATCCATGGAGAAGGAATTTGATATGAAGTTCGACATCAAGGAAGTCAACAAGCTTGAGAATGTCGGACAGATGGTGGATATGATAAAAATGAAGATGGACGAAAAGGCAGGTACGCTTTTATGAACACATACACATACGACCAAATAGAAATAGGGCATAAGGAGAGCTTCACGGTCACCGTGACCGATGAAGAGATGGATAAATTTCGCGAGATAACAGGCGATATCAATCCGCCTCGTATCTGTCGACCCTGGCCGGAGTCTATCTTCCCGGCGAGCACTCTCTTATCCACAGCGTGAAGACGAAATTTTCGGGAGTGGTGTACGTCGGGGATGAGCTTACGATCGAAGGTACCGTAACGGAGAAGAACGACACATTTAAACTGATAATAATAAAAGTTGTTATTTTAAATCAGAACGGTGAAAAGGTATGCAAGGCGGAGATGCAGGTAGGGCTGATCGAGTAGACCGGACCCTGATCACGCTGAAAAATGATCTCACTGAAAAACAGTGATCAAAGGAGGGTTATCATGGGAGAAATTGAAAAACTGCGCGAATTGATCGACGCGAGCAATAACATCGTATTTTTCGGGGGAGCGGGTGTATCGACCGAGAGCGGGATCCCGGATTTCAGGAGCAAGGACGGACTTTACAACCAGCATGACGTCCAGTTTGACATGTACCAGCCGGAGTATCTGCTGAGTCACAGCTGCCTAGTGAACGAGCCCAAGATCTACTACGAGTTCCACAGGCAGAAGATGGACACCCGCAACATTGAGCCAAACAACGCCCACAGATATCTGGCAGCGCTTGAAAAACAGGGCAAGTTAAAGGCGGTCGTAACCCAGAACATCGACGGTCTCCATCAGAAAGCCGGCAGCAAGACGGTTTACGAGATACACGGAAGCGCACTCAGGAATTACTGCATGAAGTGCGGGAAAAAATACCCATCCGACTATATCTTCGAGTCCACGGAGCCGATACCCAAGTGTTCGTGCGGAGGCACGATCCGCCCCGACATCACTCTTTATGAGGAAGGACTTCCGGAGGACCAGGTATCAGGAGCGATACATGCGATAGCAGGCGCGGACATGCTCATAATCGGCGGCACATCTCTTACGGTATACCCGGCCGCTTCCTATATAAATTATTTCGGCGGCAGCAACCTTGTGATCATAAATCAGGCCGAGATAAATGTCCGCAGGGCCCAGAACACGCTTGTAATAAAGGAAAGGATAGGACAGGTTTTCACCGAGCTTGCAAAACTCCAGGGAATAGATCTGTAAAAACAGGATCATAAAAAATCATAATAGTTGTTGAAATGTCGGCAGAAATATGTTATCATTTCAAACCGTGATACAAATCGAGAACGGGCGTACTATGCCCATTCCGCAAATTCCTTGCTTTATCCGCAGAGATAAGGCCAGAGACCAAAAGGAGGTACTAGCATGAACAAATACGAATTATGCGTTGTTCTTAGTGCTAAACTCGAAGACGATGAGAGAACTGCCGCGCTTGAGAAGGTTCAGAAGCTTATAACCAGATTCGGCGGCACTATCGAAAACATCGATGAATGGGGTAAGAAGAAGTTAGCTTACGAGATCCAGAAGATGAAGGAAGCTTACTACTACTTCATACATTTCGATGCTGAAGCTACGGCTCCTGTCGAAATCGAGAATCGCATACGCATTATGGACAATGTCATCAGATATTTGTGCGTAAGAGCAGACGCATAGTAGAAAGAGAGTTTATATGAATAAAGTTATTTTGATGGGCAGATTAACACGTGATCCCGAGACAAGGTATTCAACCGGAGATAATCCGATGGCGATAGGCAAGTTTTCAATTGCCGTAGACAGGAGATTCAAGAGGAACGGAGACGAGCAGACAGCGGATTTCTTCAACTGCACGGCATTCGGCAAGCAGGGAGAGTTTGTTGAGAAGTATCTTCGTAAGGGTACAAAGGTCCTTGTTGAAGGTGAGCTGCGTAACGACAATTACACGAACAAGAACGGTGAAAAAGTATACAGCATGAACATCGTTACAAACAACATCGAGTTTGCCGAGAGCAAGAATGCAGGATCGGATAATTCGGGCTATGTTCCCGCCAATCCGCCCGCAGGCGAGGCTCCTGACAGCGATTTCATGAACGTTCCGGACATCAAGGATTCGGATCTGCCTTTCTAGTCAGAACTTAAGGAGGAAATGGAAATGGCATATAATAAGCCACAGGGCGATAACGACAGAGCCGATTCTCCGATGAGGAGGAGAGGCGGGATGCGCAGAAGGAAGAAGGTTTGCGCATTCTGTGGAACAGATAAGAATATCGATTATAAGGATGCAGCTACATTAAGGAAGTTCGTTTCAGAGCGAGGCAAAATACTTCCCCGTAGGATAACAGGTACCTGCGCTAAGCACCAGAGAGCTCTTACAGTAGCAGTTAAGAGGGCGCGTCACGTAGCTATAATGCCTTATGTACAGGACTA
>ONRZ01000241.1 GCA_900320345.1 uncultured Lachnospiraceae bacterium
GCAGTCTGGGCAATCCTTGTTACCTGATAGACAAGGTGCTCCGCATAGTGTCTGCGCCTGAATTCATCACGTGTATATACCAGGCCAATCGAAGCCATATCCTCTACAGGATGCCAGTTGCAGCTGGAGGCATATTCACCATCACCTGTTTTCCAGAAATATGCCGTGCCTGCCTTTATATCGTTTTCTGCATAAGTCTTGTATTGTTCGCGGCTCTCCTGATCTATTCCGACAGCTATATGAAACATATCGAAAAAGTCGACTAGGACTTTAACATCATCTTCTGTGCATTGGTGCAGCTCTCCGTCCACAACCGTTGAAGGAGCTATCGGAGAAGGACAGTCGTACGCAAAGAGGTTCGTAGAGATCTTAAGATCTAAACCGTCCTTTTTAGCTCTGACAATAAAGTATTCTGCCAGTTCATACTTAATGTTAAAGCGGTGATCTCCGTCCATAAATGAATTGTCTTTTGCAATCTTATATGCCCGCTCCATCTCATCTTCAGGAGCATTATCAGGAGTCCATATCCACACAGGATACGGTTGTCCTGTAAAGCAAATAATAAGCCTCTCGTGATCTGATAAGCGCAATGCGCATTCTTCTTTTATGATCCTCGTCATTACTGAGAATGTATATTTGTCCCGGCTTAAAAGTTTAAAGTCTCTTTCATCTACAAATGTATCCATAGAATTCTCTCCAAAGATCAGTCAGTAACATAACATGCAAGATTCATAGTTATCACTAATTGCAATGATTATGAAATTATTTCAGGGTTTTTCAACCTTAATTAGGTTCAGCCAAAAATCCCGCACCCGTACAGAACTGCAATGATCGTCAATACGAACAACCCTCCGGACAAGATCAGTGATGCAATGATCACTTTACTATGGGACTTCTTATCTATCTTTCCGGTCAGCTGCAATACTCTGATAAAACAGGAAACTGCATAACACAGACCGATGGCCGAACAAAAAATAGCGGTTGTATCCCAGGTAGTACTTTCTCTGGTCAAATGGAACACATTGATCAGCATCAGGATTCCGAATGCCACAATACATGTCCAGATTATAGAATACAGGGAGTTGACAAGTTTTTTCTTTTCTTCGTTCGTATAGTCTGCCACCATATCCAACGTTTGTTTTAAATCTTCATTCATGTTATCTGCCTTCCTTTCGCCATTCAGTATTTCGCGAAGGTCAACATCATAATAGTCAGCCAGCTCAATCAGCACACTGATATCCGGCATGGTATACCCGTTCTCCCATCGCGATACAGATCTTTGTGATACACCGAATTTCTCGGCGATCTGTTCCTGAGTCAGATTCTTCTCTTTCCTGAGTTCTTTCAGATAAGCACCTATTTTCATCTGATCCATTTTCTGTACCTCCTTTCGATGGAATCCTAGCAATTATCTTCAAACATGAACATGTCATACCCTGAGTAATCCCCAAAAATACGGGCAGACACACCTGTCACCTCATAAAACCGGCCCTTTGTACATAGTTTGGCAGGTTATCACCAGATAGCAAGCACAGTATACTGTTTATTTATTTTTCTCATACAATATATTGTTTACCTGCTCCGTAAGATATAACTCCGTATCTGTCTCTACCAGATTATAACTATTTATCACTGCCTGATCATGCTTCCCCAGCACTTCCTCGTATCCGTAAGCCGTATCCTTCTTCTTTGGAAATCGTATTGAGCTGTTGAAACTGTCTACAACCATGAGCCCTTGTTTGCGGCAGATATCTGTCCATTCATCCCTTGTATAAAACTTGATATGACCGTCCTTTTTAAGCCGCATGTAATCGTCAACGAATCTTTCCGTATCACACTCATTAGGACATGGATCCGATATGAACAGCATCCCGCCACTTTTCAAGACTCTGCTCACCTCTCCAATGCTATGTTCTATATCCGGGAAATGATGCAAAGCATATCTTGTCACAACCAGATCAAAGGTATTCGCATCAAAAGGAAAATCAATACCGTTATAACTTACAAACGACAAATTCTTTATCCCTTCTGCTAGTGCCCTTGCCCGGTTTGTTTCTATCGCTTTATTCACGATATCCAGACCAATCACATCACAGCAGGGATTGTTCTTAGCAATCGGAAATGAAAGATATCCGCTCCCGGTTCCAAGGTCAAGTATCCTCATACCTTTCTTTACATCAATAAAATTCAAGATTCTCTCCAGGTGTTCAGAATCCTGCGTCTGCTTATTGTAAAAGTCTCCTGTAGCAAAGCTTTTTTCAAATTCTTTTCTTGTTTCAGCAATACTTGATCTGATATCCATCACAGATGTTTCTCCATAAATCTGTTTTGCTGGTAGTGATGCATCAAGAATAATATGGTCATGATTCTTTCTTATCATTTCTTCAGCAAAATCCATCAGTTCTCTGCCATATCCCTTCCGTTGAAAATCAGGAAGAACAAACAACCTGTTTATCTCATTATCTGCCACTGTTACAGTTCCAATTTCAGTTTCATCTATTTCAAGCAGAAATACTTTCCTTGCATCTATATCCGCTTTGATTCTTTCATCTGAATGATGGTCGCTGAAAAACTGTACTGCCCCGCTCGGATAGTACTTTGGGTAAACTGACCATATGGTAGTCTGA
>ONRZ01000240.1 GCA_900320345.1 uncultured Lachnospiraceae bacterium
GACGGGCTTCTTGTCGTTCTTTTTGCAGATATAATAATCATACTTCCGGCCGGATTTACCATGACCGGCCTTGCCTACCATGGGATCGCCACAGTGACCACAGAAGAGCTTCCCGGTCAGAAGATAGTCTGAATAGTTCCAATTCTTTACGGGAGCCCGCTTATTCTTTTCGAGCATATCCTGTACCTTGTAGAATAGATCCTTGTCGATCAGGGCCGGTACCGCGTCCTCATCATAGATAATATCCTTGAATTTGTATATGCCGATATACTTCTCATTCTTAAGCAGCTTGTCGAGACTGGTACGTGCGAAGGGCTTCCCTCTCGGAGTTTTATATCCGGCATTATTCAGATATCGGATTATTTCAAAAAGAGTCTCGCCCGCTGCATACTTCTCATAGATCACTCTTACGAGCGGAGCTGTGTCAGGATCCACTTCAAAGTGCTTATCTTCAGTCAGCTTATATCCGAGAGGCGGGGTGCCGCTTACGGCCTTATGATGTTTCGCATTCTCTAAGAGGCCACGCTTGACGTTCTGAGACAGCTGCAGGGAATAATATTCGGCCATGCCCTCCAGGACAGCTTCGAGGATAACACTCTCAGGCCCTTCCGGCATATTCTCGGCCACGTATTCCACTCTCACACCGTTCTTTTTGCACCGGTATTTGTTGAAGGTTATCTCTTCGCGGTTCCGACCAAAACGGTCAACCTTCCATACGATGATCACAGAGAACTGATGCTTACCCGTATCGGATAGCATCCTCTGGAAGTCATCCCTGTCGTCATTCCTTCCGGTCATGGCCCGGTCAATATACTCATGGACGATCTGATATCCCTTCGCCTCAGCATACTTATAGGCGGCTGCAAGCTGGCCATCGATGGACTGCTCTTTTTGACCTGCAGAAGAATACCTGGCATACACCACAGCGAGGTTTTCAATGTTTGCGCTCATAGTCAACCTCTATTTCTTGATTTTGACGATCAGGAGCAGAACAGGGAGAAGCAATAAACAAACCGCAACCGTCTTTACAGTCTCCCAGTATTTGATCACAAATATAATACCGACGATTATCGCTGCAAATATAAGAACCAGGAGCCAGGCAGGGAGACCGGGATCTTCAAACTCATCCACGTCCATATCCGAAAGTCCGACAGTAGTTTTATGATAGATGCTATTTTTTACAGCCCGCTCCGGATCCTTGACATAACCCATGCCCTTCTTTCCGTATAAGGGATTCACGCTTTTCTTTGCGGCGCGACTAACACGTCCCGTCGTTCTGGCCTTTACAGACTTTTTTATCGACGGGCTTCTCATTCCAACTTTCATAGACCGACCTCCTATCCTACTTTACTTGACTCTTCTAAGGTATCCCCTTTTAGATATTTTACCTGTTCCGATAGATCAAGAAGGTATTCGCTTGCCTTTTCCTTGCCTGCTTTATTCAAGCATCGATACCTCTTAAGTAATATGAGTTCGTCGGATGCGAGTATGTCCGGATTTACGGCAGCAGGCTCATAATGTCTCCCGAAGAGATAGTCAAGATTTACATTAAAGAAGTCTGCGATAAGCTCCTGCATTTCCGGATCCGGCTTCCGCTTTCCCTGCTCATACATCCCGATCCGGCTTCTTGATACCTGCAGACGCTCAGCGAGCTCTTGCTGCGAATAGCCCGCCTTCTCCCTGAGTTCCTTCAATCTATTCTCAAATTTTCCCATATGCTTATACCTCCCACAAAAACATTTTATCATAAATGACACGATTTGTGTTGACACGTTTTGTGTCAGGTGGTAATATCATCTTGAACACAATATGTGGTAGGAGGTGAGCAGATGGATACTACAGCTATAGGGCAAAGGCTTATACAACTAAGAGGAAGCCGCACTCAGGAGCAGGTTGCGAAGGATCTCGGCCTGAGCTTGTCAGCCGTAGGAATGTATGAACGCGGTGAGCGGATTCCACGTGATGAAGTGAAAATTGCAATCGCAAAATATTATGACACTACAGTTCAGTCCATTTTTTTTACGGACGAATGACACGATATGTGGCAGGGAGGGCAACATGAATAATTCAGCAAAACAGGATCTATCCCGTACCTTCCTCGACGCTATCCGGAAATACTATTCAGATCCGGCCAACCTGGCGAAGTTCGAGGAATGGAAAAAGAAAAAGGAAGGAGAAAACCGTGAAAGCAATTAGAAAAGTCAAAATGGAAGTCGAGCATTTCGAGATCGGCGATCAGATCAACATCAAGCTGAAGGGTTACGGCAAGTTTACAGCGACCTGTCATAAGAACATAAACGGCCAGGCCCTGTTCGTATTCGATAACTGCGTCGGCAGCAGGCCCATGAACGAGACAAATACAACCAAGGGCGGATTCGATGAATCAGATATGT
>ONRZ01000239.1 GCA_900320345.1 uncultured Lachnospiraceae bacterium
AACTCTGATAAGAAGTCTCTCCCGTTTGCCCATCGCATGCAGTTTCTTGGTATCATCAAAGATCGTCAGCGCCACCTTCTCGACAAGCCTGTTCCTCTCGACATTGCCCTCATATCGCCTGCACATCTCCTCCGCTGCCGCCATGATATCACGGTCAAAATCGCGCTTCACGCTAAGCAGTCTGTTCTTTTCCGCATATTCGTATGCTATACCGTCTGACAGACCGACTCCGGGAGCCCACAGTGTCTTGGCCTTCATCATATGAGTAATCTTGCTTAACAGAACTATGGACTGAGGCAGCAGGTTGGCACTCTCTTCATCCATACTGAGATACCTTGCTATGGACTCAACCGACTGGTTTCGGTATCTGTCTATAAGTTCATGGAATTCCTTGTTCGTGATGATATCCTTATTGCCGTTGACCTTCCTCATTGCCTGAGAGATATAGTCATCTATTGTTGACCTTCCTCATTGCCTGAGAGATATAGTCATCTATTATTATGATATTATGTATCTTGCGATCCCTTAGATACAGTGTTTTGAACGAATCAAGCTGGTTGTCGATAAGTTCTCCGAGAAGTTCCACATAATCAACCGTTCGCGCCTGCAGTGCAGACAGCATATCCTTAACCCTTAAAATACCGAGACGTATATTCTGTGTCGTTATAAGCGAATCATTGTCAAAAAGGGATATCTGTATGCTTCCTCCGCCTATGTCAATAACTGCCGTGCTCTTCTTCATTATCTCGGCAAAGGTCTCGCCCTTTGACGCAACAGCCTTAAAATGAATGAAGCGCTGTTCGGAATTGCTCAGAACATCCACTGAGATACCTGTACGCAGCTTTATCTGTTCGGTTACGATCATGGTATTTTCGGTCTCTCTTATGGCACTCGTTGCATAAGCCTTATAAGCATCGACCTTATAAGTCTTCATTACATTTCCGAACTCGGTCAGAACGTCACACAGCTCATCCATTCGTACCGGGTTTATCTTTCCGGTATGATAAGTATCCGTACCCAGTTCTATCTTACGTCGCAGATGATCTATCTGCTTCATCCCGTTCTTCTCGGAGATCTCGAAGATCTTCATAGCCACTTCATATGAGCCCACATCGATTGCGGCGAATGTTTTCATACATACTTCTCCTTTTCCTAATATATACTGTGGACAGACTCAAAATGCTTCGCATTTTTCGTTGCGTTTTACAACGCCAATACATAAATCATAAACTTGCCACTCCTGTGCAAGCACATCGTGTCATGTTCATGATTTATGTGCTGTCCCCAGTATATGATCGACAAACTGTACGGCTGTTCGTCCCGACAGGCCGCCGTGAGCAAGTTCCCACCGTCCCGCTTCAAGCAGCAGCTCATCTTCAGGCATGTCTATGTTATTACGCTCAGCCAGTACTTTTACGATATTGTTGAACTCCTTCTTATCCGGCTTGCCAAAATATATGGTCACTCCGAAACGGTATACGAGTGACAGCTTCTCCTGCATGGTATCCGATTTATGTATGCCGTTATCGACTTTGATATCATCACGGTCGCTCCAGGTCTCCTTGATAAGATGTCTTCTGTTCGAAGTCGCATAAATGAGTACATTGTCAGGTTTCTTCTCAAGTCCTCCCTCGATCACAGCCTTAAGATATTTGTAATCCGTCTCAAAATCCTCAAACGACAGATCATCCATATAGATGATGAACCTGTAATTCCTGTTCTTTACCTGAGCGATTATATCATTTATATCCTTAAACTGATGCTTATACAGCTCGATAAGCCTCAGTCCCTTGTCGTAATACTTATTCATTATGCCCTTTATCGCACTTGATTTACCGGTCCCGGCATCACCGAAGAGCAGGCAGTTGTTCGCCGGACGACCTTCAACGAAGGCTTCCGTGTTTTCGATGAGCTTCTGTTTTGCGATCTCGTATCCCACAAGATCCTCAAGATATACGTGAGCGATATTTGTTATCGGCTTGATCACAACATTATCCTGTGCATCATGCTCAACTCGAAAAGCCTTATGCAGTCCGAACTTCCCGACTCCGAAATCCTTATAGAACGACTCGAGGATATCCTTAAATTCCTGCACATCATCAGCAGCCGCAAGTGCAACGGAAAGCTCACACACGCGGTCCCTTACACGCTTGTTGAACATCTTGCTCTGCTCGTTCATACTGTTATATTCAGTGAGTATCGCAAGACATCCTGCATTAAGATTCTCATCTATCCCGGTAAGATCATATTCAAACATATCCTTGAAAATACGAAGATCGTGTAATGCGGCATCATTGAGCGTGCCTTCAGTATGCCCCTTAAGTTCCACCGCCATTGAATAGGCATTCTCATTATTGACCAGAAGATATGTAAGATACATCTGCCACAGATTACCCGTATAACCATGACTGTAAGCAAGTTCTATGAGCCTGTGTGCAATGCTGAACAGAAGCGCCCTGTAGCGTTCATTCTCCTCCTCATCATATCCGAATTCATATTCATATATGAGTTCCGACGCATCATCAAGAATATCTCCGTGATTAAATCCTCTGTAGAGCAAAAGTTCCTTATCCCTTAACATACATCCTCCGTCCTAAATTTCAGTAAATAAGCATTGCGTTCTGAATATTTGCGAAAATTTCAGATATTTTACAAAAATTATTATAACATATTTCCACATGTGTTATAATATTTTTGAGGGAATATTTAATATTTATAAGACAGTAAAGGGGGTGTCGGATATGGCAAAACAGAAAAGAAGTATCAAGACCGTCATCATCACGATAATGCTGTTCGCCGTCATAGGCATGATCATTTTT
>ONRZ01000281.1 GCA_900320345.1 uncultured Lachnospiraceae bacterium
AGGGGTTTTTCGGTAAGAGTGATGGTGTAGTCTTGCTGCTGTTGAGAAACATTGCTAAAGTCAAGATCCTCCAACTTAACCTCACCGTCTGCTAAGGTTGCGTTTATCGTATAAGGTGATCCACTCATCGCATCATACGAAGGACTCGGGCCACTCTTATTTACTCCCAGTACTACCGGTATAGCAGCCCCGCCATCTTTGGGATTATTGCAGTTAACAGTAACCTTGTCAGGCACCAGTCCAAGCAGATCATCATTGTCATCTATCGCATTTCCTGATACTGATATTGCGGTAGGTCCCCATTTAACAGAACTTACCACACCTTTCTCCGTTGTCTGCTTAACAATGGCCAGCACACTTCCGTCATCAAGAAGCGATGCTTTCACTACAGCATTATCATCAGCTGCCGCACCTCCTATCTTAACCTTGAAGCTTGTATCCACAGCAATATCTGATCCGGATTTCTCACGGAACTCATAGCCCTTCTGCGGCGTCAGCTTAACAGCCGCCTTAACCTCCCTGTTAAATCCGGGAGCCTTATCCTGCCAGCCTGCAAAAGAAGCAGCCGCAACAAAATTGCCACTTACGGTATCGGCACTCACAGTCGACCCATCCGGAAGTTCATTATATGCAAACACCTTGGGTATATTAAGCGTCAGCTCATTGATATTCTCATAGCAGTTATATTCGGCCCTGATCCTTACTTCATTAGCAGACATTGTAAATGATGCATTATCATGACTTGTGGGATCTGTTATCGTAACACCTTCCGCTTTCCACTGTTTGAATGTATGAGATTCCCAATCCGGCGCGATCAGGTTTACAGTATCACCCTTTTTGAAATAATCAAGTACATAATCATCTCCTGAAGGATCATCTTCTGCCGTAAGCCCGATCCATACGGGATACTCTTTGTTCTCATTGATGAGCATGTACCGTTCTTCGCGTTCAGGCTGTCGATCACGGTATCATCATCTGCTTTCTTTATCGTGCCTGTCGAACACCATGAATAGCCCTTGCCTTCTTTAAGTTTTATGATGATCTCGTTAGGGGTTTCACCGGGTTCAATATCATAAATATCATCTTCATCTTCAAGAGGTATCCATGCATCAGCAGCGGGTGTTTGACCATTCTCATCCACATAGGTGTGTACCCATATTTTTATTTTGTCCACTGACTTGTCTTCATCAAGCTCAAGCTTAACCCTATCTATCCCGAGATCATATATACCGGATATCGTTACATCCTCGATCCCATCGTGAGCATCTCTGGTTATATCCCCTAACTGGATATTCTCGAGTCCCGAGTAGCGGTTTTTTATTTCCCTTAACTCGGTTTTATTGTTCCCATATTGGATCTTATATTGTCTGATAAGCCCGACATCCTTATGCTTGCTGTAATACATAACACCGTTTAAGAATACGGATTCATTGGCAGGGCTTGCTTTGATCGTTCCGCCAAGACCGTTCTCGGACACGAACCATCTCCTGCCATAGCGGCTCTTAAACATTCCGCTTAACAGGGCAAGGTTCAGATTTACATTTCTGGTCGGTTTTATATAGAACTTCTGCACCCGTGGAGAGGAGCCTCCGCCCCAGACTTTGTCAGCCGTCACATATGCACTTATTGTCACGCATCCATCCTTATCCGTCTTAGGATTGTTAAGCTTTATCGCCACATTGTCCGAACACGTCATGTAGGTCTTTCCGCCGTCAACGCTGTAATGAAGCGTACAGTTCTTGAGCCCCTCATTATACCGGCTGTTTTTGATTCTTATACTTACGTCTTTTGTATAAGGATTGGACTTCGTACCTTCACCCGAATCACCCTGAGCCCTTTCAATATATATCCATGGAATGTATGCGTTAGCATATCCTTTTACTGAGATAGTGCATTTAGGCTTTACGGTTCTGTACTTTTCAAATATCTTAAGATCACCCGTATTAAGGTTCGGATATCTATCCGCAAAATCTTTC
The DNA here is from genome assembly GCA_900320345.1 of uncultured Lachnospiraceae bacterium. Classification (GTDB taxonomy): domain Bacteria; phylum Bacillota; class Clostridia; order Lachnospirales; family Lachnospiraceae; genus UBA2868. Next base: position 1,977 of record ONRZ01000281.1, read on the forward strand.
TCGTCAGGCTGCGCATAGATCTCAAATTTCTGTGTCGACGACTTGTTCGGATCATAGTTCTTAAGAAGATCATCGGGCCAGATATTTTTTATAAGGTATGAGCATCCGCCGGATTTAAAGCTTGTAAACTCCGGGAATTTGGTTAATATCGTTTCCTTGGACGTACCGTTTTCAAATACAAATAAATGATCTGTTTTTCCAAACTCGGCAGAAACAAGCGGGAACTCCTCAAAGCTTACCCTCGCACACATCTCAGAATTCTTATATATCGCTTCTATAATTCCGTAAGGTGTCCCGTCACCTTTATGATCTGTTTTATGCCTTTTCCCATTTGCCACATACACATCATTTATGTACAGATCCATAACACCGTCTGCACTCGCCGCAACAGACATACCATCCGGAACATCTTCATCAAGGGAAATGTCGGTAAATTCCGGCATATCCTCAGACATGGCCGACGGAACAAATTCCAATTCTATCTGCTGTCCATACAAACCGTTCCCATACACGTATAATCTGGGATAAGCATCAACTATCGTATAATCGTCCTCATCCGCATCCGAAGGAAGCACGTAA
>ONRZ01000237.1 GCA_900320345.1 uncultured Lachnospiraceae bacterium
AGGGGGTTAAAGGGCTTGGTGATATAATCATCAGCCCCTATGTTAAGTCCCAATATCTTGTCCTGGTCCTCTGACTTCGCGGTTAAGAGGATGATGGGCATATTGAACTTCTCCCTGATCTTTGCCATCGCTGTTATCCCGTCCATTTGCGGCATCATGATATCCATCAGTATGAGATGTATGTCTTCCTTCTCAACAAGTTCTGTTGCTTCGACACCGTTAAATGCCTCGAAAAGCCTGTAATCCGGATTCTGCAGGTAGATCTTCAGAGCGTTTACGATATCTTTGTCGTCATCACAAATGAGAATGTTATACATGTTTCCCCCCACACTGTTTCAAGATAATGAAATTGTACGGATAAAAGCCTTAACATCAAATGACTTAATTCCTTAAGATTTGATTAAGTCTGCAAGTTTATGGCAAAATATCCCCTGAAAAAATAATATAAGGTAAAAGATAAATGCTGTACATAATAAGACACGGAAAAACTGACTGGAATCTTAAGCATAAGCTTCAGGGAAAGACGGATATCCCGCTAAATGACATGGGCCGCGATATGGCTAAAGAAGCAGGGGAGCTCTATAAGGACATCAATTTTGATATCTGCTTTTGTTCGCCTCTGGTAAGAGCCAGAGAGACCGCCGAGCTCCTGCTGCAGGGAAGGAATATCCCCGTGATAATAGACGAAAGGCTTACGGAGATGGGCTTTGGTATCTATGAAGGCACCGAAAATGTTTTCGAAAAGCCTGAGTGTCCCGTAAGAGAACTTTTCTTTAATCCAGCATCCTATAAACCTGTCGGAGGTGCTGAAAGCCTTGAAAGTCTTATCTCCAGGACAGGTGAATTCCTGAATGAAAAGGTCTGGCCGCTCATGGATGAAGGCAAGGATGTCCTGATAGTAGGTCATGGCGCCATGAATTCGGCGATCATCGGACAGATAAGAAATACTCCCCTTGAAAAATTCTGGGCTGAAGGCATTGAAAACTGCCGCCTGATAAAGCTCCTATAATAGGAGCGACCACCCCGAAGGGTGGCCGCAAATATGGGGATAATAGGAATAGAAAAATGTCTTTGTTGATACTTGAAGTATAGTTTATTTAGGCTTGTATTTCAATGACCTATATTAAATGTTGTATTAATGTAATTTGAAAAGAATGTGAAGGTTTTTATCGTTATATTAACGAAATTTACACCTTATTCTCATTATTGCGGCCGGCTTCCTCTATCACCTCCCGGAAAAGCACCGGGATCACCGCCCGGCATCATTCCGCCGGGACCAAAACCTGAATCTCCGCCGGAGATATTGTCCTCAAGTACTATTGTCTCTTCGTAATCTCCTGCCGTAAAGTTATAGCTATTGCCCAAGACAAGCTCCGGACTGCTGATAAGTACTGTCTGGTAAGAACAATCTGCCGTTACCTTTATTATTTCTTTTCCTGAAGAATCCTTAACTGAGATTTCGGTCCCTTCGGACTGGCTTCCTGTATTTATAAGCATTGTACCCTGTGAAGCACTCGTAAAGTTCGTTGCCATACCTGATGCACCTGCCATTACTACTGTACCGCCCGTGATAACAGCACTTCCGTTGACATCCAGGGAACCGTTGCCGCTTCTGGTAGGGCCCATAACAACAAGTGTTCCGCCCGTCATCTCGAATGAACCGTTGGAATCAATGCCGTCTCCTTCAGTTCTTACATGGATCTCACCGCCATTGATCACCAGTGTTGTGGCACTGTCTGCCTGCATTGTCTCACCAGATGGAGATACCGCATTTATTGCATCGTCTGATGAGACTATGGAGATGCTGCCGCCGTTAAGCGTTATGTTCCGGGCTTCTATGCCTTCGTAGGAATTTGTTATGTTTACCGTGCCGTCATCTATCTGAAGTGAAGAAACAGCTGTCAGGCCGTCATCTCCGGCGTTGATCGTTATATTTCCGGATGAGACGAAAATATATCCCTTTGACTCATCTTCATCGTTGTCAGACTGGATGCCGTCTTTTCCGCAGGTGATATTAACATCCGCATTCTGTACGGATACGGAATCCTTTCCCTGAATGCCGTCCTTTTCACTTGTTACGGTAACAGTGCCGCCTGTGACCATGATGTCATCCTTGCCGACGATGCCGTGTCCGGTTGATTCGACATTAAGAGATCCGGAACCGTTGATCGTAAGATCTGTTTTCGCGAAGATCGCACCGTCAACACTGTTGTCATCCTTGGAATCGAACTCGCCGGTGTTTGCCAGAAGGTTCTCTGTACCGTCTTCCAAAGTGATATAGACATTATCGGCATTAAGGCAGTAGAGGGCTGCATAATCGGATGACGTGATGTTTGCATTCTTCAGTACGATCCTTATATCATCTGAATCTCCGGCATCGACTACTATATATCCGTCATCCAGAGTTCCCGTGAATACATAAGT
>ONRZ01000236.1 GCA_900320345.1 uncultured Lachnospiraceae bacterium
TTTATACCAAGCCTCTCAACGGCTTCCATCCTGCCCGTAAAAAGCTTAAACTTCTCTTCGATCGTTAAGCTCTTAAGCAAAATATCAAGCCTCTCTTCCATCGGTGCACTGCTGTCCCTTAACCTGTTTATATCCATGTGCCTCTCCTTCCTGCCGAATGTATCTATTTCTTTATCTCCGATATGCTCATCCCTTTCTCTCCGAGCGGTATGCTGTGGTCAAGCCCTACGAACTTTCCGTTCTCCTGCCACAGGACTTCCTTTACAAATTTATATTTCTCCTCATCCCAGGTAACAAAATCATCCTTAAGCAGACCTCCCGTATCGCCCGAATTGGCATTTAAGCACCAGAAAGTATGGTTTAACCGGTTCTTCCCGATAAGCTCCCTTAAGCAGGTCATCCACTTAAGATTCGGCTCCCTCATGAAGCCGCCCCATTCCCCGATGAGCAGTCGTGGATATAGAACCAGTTGTCCCTCCAGCATTCCTTCATGAGACTGTCATAATCATAGTCTTCGTGGAACCATGGCTGCTCATAGACAGTCGGACCGTAATCATGCGGCGAATAGACCAGCTTATCGTTATACTCTTTAAGATCCACTGGAAAATCACGCACGCCGCGCAGGTTCCCGCCCCACCAGTTATAGTGATAATCCTCGGCTTCCTTCGAATGATAATCCCCGTTTGCCTTTATATCCACGGGATAGATCTATCCACGGGATAGATCTCAATACCTTCCACAAGGATCAGCACATTGGGATTTTCCTTAAGCACGGTAAGCGCCGCCCTCTCGGCCATGTATTTCCAGTTGTTGTCAGCCTTTGAGTCATTCCATACGGCCGCCCTGCTGCCCTCATCCGGCTTACCGTGAGGCTCGTTCTTAAGATCATAGGCTATTATCGTATCGTTATCCTTATACCTGTTCGCCGCCCACTTAAGCGCCGCAAGATATTCATCCGCGCTCACCTTATCCGTGTACCACAGGTTCGCCATATGTCCCGAAGCATCCGTCTGTGCGCTGTGTATATCGATCAGTACCTTTATCCCGTTTGCTTCTGCAAGGCTGAGAAAATATTCAAAGATCTCAAGGCTGTTCATGGAATTTAGTTCCTCATTGTAAGCCCTGTTATAATTGGCTTCGGGATATACACCTTTTGACCACTCATTTAAGATCTGGGCAGACATTGGCACACGTATGAGGTTAAAGCCCCTGTCCGCCGTTGCCTTCACAGTTTTCTCAAGGCTGCTGTTCCATAAGCCGTCGAAGGTATTTGTCCCCGTATTGTAACCGAACCAGTTTACACCGGTGAGCCACACTTCACGTCCGTCCTTATCATATATCCTGTTCCCGTCCGTATGCAGCCAGTCATCTCCCTGCTTTGCATCGGTATTTTTTTTGATACCTGCCTTGTCGTCTGAGTTCTTTGCTTTATCGTCCGTGTCCTTTTCTTTATCGTCAGCGTTTTTGGCGTTAGGATCAATGGCCTTCACCTTATCTATCCTGCACTCCTTACCGTTGAGTTCTGCCTGTGTCACCTTAAGTTCATCCGCTTTGACACCGAGATTGCATCCCATCCCGGTATCGGCACCCGCCGGGATATTTCCGTTATAATCAACGTTCTTTATCGTCAATGTATCTCCGTTTATCTTAAAATCCCCGTTCCAGCCCTCCGCCTTCGCAAGGCCCTTAATCTCTAACTTAAGTTCCCATCCGTCAATGGCATCTCCCGATTTATTGGATATCTTCCAGTCGATCCCGTACATGGTGATATCCCCATCCTTCCAGCTGTTATTTGATGCATATTCAAGGATATACCCGTCTGATGATCCGGCCTTATCGTTTTCCGATCCGCTCTTTTCCTCCGCATCGGTATCACTTCCGGTCTTTAGTTCCGTATCGGTATCACTTGCGTTCTTTCCTTCCGTATCGGTGTCGGATCCGGTCTCCGTCCCTGTATCCGCTTCCGTCCCGGCTTCCTTTGCACTATCCTTTGGTCCGGTTTCCTCTCCCGTCCTTTTTGATATCGCTATCCCGGCGAATATCCCAAGGATCAGCGCAGCCGCGACCGCGCATATAAAGATCATCTTCGTTTTCTTATTCATTATCATTGTTCCCCTGCTATATATTCTGATTCTTCCTTATTTTTCAAATGGTTTATAACAGCCTGTGATATTAAGAGCAGCATACAGCCGACCGTACTCTGTAAAAATGACGCTGCCGCTGAGTAGTTAAAATTCGCCTGCTGCATGAGCGCCTTATATACATAAACATCCAGCGTCTGCGTGACAGGCTGCAGTGAATTGGAATCCATCGGCACCTGATAGAACAGGCCGAAATCGGAAGTTAAGATACTCCCGATATTGAGTATGAAGATCGTCGTGATCGTAGTCCTTAACATGGGGACCGTTATGTACCTTACCCTGTCAAGGAAAGTCGCTCCGTCAAGTGCCGCTCCCTCATACAGGCTGCGGTCTATCGCAGTTATGGAACACAGATAAATGACCATCGAATATCCGACCGACTTCCACAATCCCGTTCCGATGAGTATGCCTCTCCAATACTCAGGCGACTGATACCACTGCACAGTCTTTAAGCCAAGCAGGCTTAAAATATGGTTTATCTGTCCTTCATCGGTAGCAAGGAAACCATACAGGCAGTATCCGACTATTACCCATGACAGGAAATACGGAAGGAGCATCACCATCTGGACGACACCCGAAAACCTCTTGCCGTGTACCTCTGTCAAAAATACCGCCAAAACTACCGGTACCGCTATTCCCGCTATCAGGAAGATCACGTTATAGAAGATCGTGTTAAACATGATCTTGGGCATTTCCGAAGAACGCATGAGAAATGAAAAATTATCAAATCCCGCCCACGGGCTGTTGATAAACAGATTCGTAAACAGCGATTCACCCGGCCTTGCCTTAAACTGCTTGAACGCAAACACCACCCCGAACATCGGGATATAGCAGAACAATATGAACCAGAGCATTCCCGGAAGAGCTAACAATGTCATCTCTCTTGTATCCTTTTTAAACCCTGCATGCTGTTTTTGTTTTTTTCT
>ONRZ01000233.1 GCA_900320345.1 uncultured Lachnospiraceae bacterium
CCCTTGAAGACGACAAGGTAGATAGGTCATAGGTGTAAGTGCAGTAATGCATTGAGCTGAATGTTACTAATCGGTCGAAGGCTTGACCTGAGATTTGGTTTTGGAAAAGTTTCAGTGTGTAGTTTTGAAGGTATGCATCCGAAGTATATGATATGCTGCGGGTAGTTCGCGCCATTTAAGATCGCTCCGCGATGGGCGCTCACTTCGCACTAAGGAATCCTCCCACTGCGTGGGTCCCTCCTTAGTACCAATCCTCGATAGCTCAATGGTAGAGCATTCGGCTGTTAACCGAAGGGTTGCTGGTTCGAGCCCAGCTCGGGGAGCTAGCCTGCACGGCTATTTTTTTGATTTGACTAATGAAACCGTACGGCTCTGCGACTGTTGCTAAGTTCAATCATCGCACATGTGCTCGATTTCACTAAGCAACGCTGCTGAGCCTGCTGACTAAACTCAGACTTCGCGCAGACGCTCGTCTTCGTTAAGTCATCAGGCTCCGTGGTCAAGCGGTTAAGACATCGCCCTTTCACGGCGGTAACACGGGTTCGATTCCCGTCGGAGTCAGTTGTTAAAAATGATATGATTTACTGCGGGTAGCTCGCGCATTTAAATCACACTTCGTGTGATGGGCGCTCGCGTAGGTCATAAGGAATCCACCATCTTCGATGGTCCTCCCTTATGACAAATGGTGCCATAGCCAAGTGGTAAGGCGTGGGACTGCAACTCCCTGATCGTTGGTTCAAATCCGACTGGCACCTCTTAAGGCTTCAAGCGTTGTATATGCGGCGTTTGGGGCTTTTTTTTGCGTATAAAGGATTCCGTACTGATAGACAGTACTTCGGGATTGCTGTATTATATTCATAGGATCAAATAAATCCGGCATACAGATTTTTGAACATAATATATGAAATAAGAGGGCTTAGTATGTACAGACCGCAGAAGGCTCCCATGGGCTGGAACAGCTGGGATTGTTACGGAGCATCCGTAACTGAGGATATAGTAAGGAAAAATGCCGAATTCATGGCAGAAAACCTTAAGGAATACGGTTGGGAGTATATTGTTGTAGATATACAGTGGTATGAGCCGGGGGCTGTATCACATGAATACAGGCCCTTTGTAAGATTATGCATGGATGAATACGGACGTCTGCTTCCGGCACCGAACCGTTTTCCTTCATCCGCAGACGGTAAAGGCTTTGCACCGCTGGCCGAATATATACATTCCTTGGGGCTTAAGTTCGGAATACATATCATGCGCGGCATACCCCGTCAGGCAGCAATGGATGATACCGGGATCCTCGGAAGTGACATGACGGCGGGAGAAGTTGCAAGGTTTAACAGCATATGTGCCTGGAATCCCGATATGTACGGTGTTGATGTATCAAAGGATGGCGGAAAGGCTTACTATGAGTCGATATTTAAGCTGTATGCTTCATGGGGAGTCGATCTTATAAAGTGTGATGATATATGCCGTGAACTTCCGCACGAAGAAGAGGAGTTGAAAGTACTGGCAGAAGCCCTTGATAATTGCGGCCGCGATATGGTACTGTCGCTGTCGCCCGGTCCTGCGCTTATCGAGAAGGCAGAGTTATATAAAGAGATTTCAAATATGTGGCGTATAACAGATGATTTCTGGGATGATTGGAAGCTTTTGTACGCTATGTTTGAAAGAGCTGAAAAATGGAGCATCCATGCCGGGGCAGGTCATTATCCGGATGCGGATATGCTGCCGATAGGTCCTATAAAACAGGATTATGATAAGTCAAACAGGACCGCTTTTACCGAAGATGAACAGATAACCATGATGACTCTATGGAGCATCATCCGCTCACCGCTTATTATCGGCGGTGAGATGACAGGATTTGATGATTTTACCATGGGCCTTTTGACAAATGAAGATATACTTAGGATGCACCGCAATTCAAGGCATGCACATCAGGTGTTCAGAAGAGATATAAACGGAAGCGAATTTGTCGTATGGTGCGCCGCTTCAAGCGAAGGCGGAATGTATGTCGCTCTGTTTAATATAGGAGAGGCTGATGCAAAAATACAGCTTCCGTTGTCGGAACTGGAGATAAACATACCGGTCAATGCGACTGAGCTGTGGTCGGGACAGAGCGGTGATGTCAGCGACTCTGTTGATGTGATCTTACCCAGGCATGGGGCCAGGGTATTCTATTTAAACACTGTATGAAAAGCAGGAAGCCGTTAGGCAAAATATTAAGGTATATACGGTAAGAAAATGGAACCTTGGATGATAAAGCTTAAAAATGAGATAAGGAAAGTTGTGGGAGAAGACAGGGCGGACCATTATGAAACGGTCATTCTGCCAAATATAGTGATGGATTTTTATAAAATGCTGCAGGGATCGAAAGCAGATTCTCTCGTAAGTGAAGAATACCGGATGGAAGATAACAGCATGAAGATAGTACTTTGCGGCATGAAGGACAGCAAAGGACAGTGTAAGGTCACAAGGTCGGAGATAAAGAAATGTTGAAAAAGCATAAGTACCTGTTTTTTATTGCAGTCATGTGTTTATTTAT
>ONRZ01000267.1 GCA_900320345.1 uncultured Lachnospiraceae bacterium
TGTGCTCTTGTATAGTTTTTACACAATCCCCTTGCATACTTTTCCGTAAATGCATTTCCGGCATCAAATTCATCGGCATCAGCCAATGCGGCATACTCATAGAATTCATGGTCCTTAAGTATTTCAAGCAGCGCACTGTTTCTGTCAGACCATATTTCCTTAAACCTTTCATCCGAATACTCATCCACAAGCTCCTCGGGCATTGTTCCGATCGCAAGTGTGTTACGTATCACGAACACATCACCCTTAAGAAGCGGACTGATATCCGGCGATCCCGTCCTCATCAACGGATCGGCATTATACATGAGCCTGTCATATGTGGCAATACATGCCCCGATGCTTTCATCGTCCGTATAATAATGATATATGCTGCTATCTTCCGCGCCTGTCGCACCGAGTGCTTCCACTGCCGCCACGCCCGGACATATAAAAAGGGTATGGAAGAACCTGCTGTCTCTTGGCATATCATTATAGTAGGGCTCTATCCTGCCTGACATATATAACGGAAGCCAGCTCCTGATAGCCATGTTCATCTCGTCAAGATCCCGGTCTATATTATGGATTATCTTTATCCTTATACCGTATGCCCAGCTGTTACGATAACTCTCATCTTCTGTCATCCATCCCATATCCTGGTCCGAATACAGCATCAGTTCCTTACCGCCTAACTTCTCAACCATCATTAGAAATCTTACAACCGCATTCCTAAGCCCCTCCACTCCAAGATAAAATCTGTTGTCATCATTTAAGATCTCAGTGGTTAAGACAGGCCTGCCACCGTAAACTGCCATGTTGTCGGGATCATACCCTTCAAATATCTCAAGCAGTCTTGAAACTGCGATCTCCTCAACAGGAGCCTGTGTGTCAAGGTCAAACAGCCAGTCAGTAAATCCGGACTCGGTTATACCATCCTCACTGCATTTCATGAGCCCGGCCCCCCAATACGGTCCACCGAACCGGAATCCGGTCTTGGCATACATAATCCTGTCCTGTATCTGCTTATTAAGGATGCATCAACACTTAGCATACGGCTCAGACTGATGTTTGAAATATCGGCAAGACCCATCGCGTCGGTCAGCCGTGTACCGAATGTATTTCCGGACTGTTTCTGCTTCGATGCCGATGACCCGTTCCTTAACCTGATCGGCTTCCTTACCGAGTACTCTCCTTCGTACAGCCATTTTAGCATCGCAAGCTTAATATCATCGGTCTCTCCTCCCTGTGATGCTCCTGTAATGTCACATAATCTGCCAATCTGATCATGGTCGCATGCATAGATATACAGACCGTCTATCAGCTTCTGAACGCTCCTGCTTGTGGGCTCCGGAAGCCTTACTCCGTTACGGAACCTTGACACATTTGTCCTGTCAAAACCCGCACAGGCTGCGATAGCAGCATTGTTTACATCCATCTCGTTCATAAGCTGATCTAATTTTTTCGAAAACATAAGCCGCACTCCTCAAGATGATTCCCTATTATAACCTTTTGTTTCAGTTTTATCAAAACGTGAATTCTATTCAACGAATATTTTTATCACGCTTATTTTACGGTATCGCATTTATGCCTTATCCGTGTTAAAATTATATAAGATATAAATCTATTTCTTGAAGGAGGATATAATATGTTTTGTCCAAATTGCGGAGCTCAGATAGACGATGGCGCAAAATTCTGCCCTGATTGCGGTGCATCCATAGAAAGTACCGGAGCAAACACATCACCTGTCCCCGATATGTCACAGCAGGACAACAGCCAGACAGGATATGGCACACAGGCAGGATACGACCAGACCGGCTACGGTACGCAGAATGCTCAGGCAGGATACGGTCAGCAGAACTACCAGCAGGCTGATTATAACGGTCAGCAGGCATACGGTCAGTCATACGCAAACATTCCAATGGGCGGCGGCACCAACAGGAATATCATCCTGTGTATTGTCTTATCCTTTGTAACCTGCGGTATTTACGGAATCTATTGGATGATCAAATTAAACGATGAGATAAATCTTTTAGACGGTACTCCCGATGATACTTCAGGCGGAATGGTATTCCTTTTGACTCTCATTACCTGCGGTATCTACAGCTTTTTCTGGATGTACAAGATGGGCGGCAAGGTAGACAACATCAAGGCAGGAATGGGGAACGCTTCAGGCTCAATGCAGTCATCTGTGCTTTTCCTTATCCTTAATCTCCTCGGTCTTGGTATAGTGAATTACTGCCTGATGCAGGATACCATAAACAAGGTTTCCATGTAATTCAGAGTACGGATCGCATGAAAAAAACGTATTACGGAAATATCATAACGATCCTTTCAGCCGGCAGCGCCTTGATACTGTATTTGGTATTAAGGCGTCTTACCGGCTTTTCCGTTCCCTGTGTTTTCCACTCACTGACCGGTTTTAAATGTCCGGGCTGCGGTATAACACATATGCTTGATTCACTTATGTCGCTTGACTTAAGCGGAGCCCGTGAAGCCAACGTTTTTGTTTTCTTCACGAGCCCCTTTCTTCTGTTTGAGCTTGTCTATGAATTCTTTATCCCTCATAAGAACGGGAATTTCCGCAGAATAAATAATATCCTTCTGATAATATACTGTATCGCGCTTATCTCATTCGGGATCGTCAGGAACATCGCCTGATTCACTTATCCCATCTCGTGAGTCCGTATTTCCCGCCCAGATAATAACATTTCTCACACTCTATGATACATTTTATCTCATTATCGGCAAGTCCGTTTTCCTGCTTTATAACTGCTTAACAGGATGAGTCCGTCTGTTTCGGTGGTTATAAAAAGCCTGCCCGCAGAATCAAGGAAAAGCGTGCGTATCTTCATTCCCGGTATCCCGTCGTTTTGATCCAGATTGTTTTTTATCCTCCACTTGCCATCCAGTTTCTCTGCAAGACTTAATCCGCCGTACATCATCTGACCGCTGCCTATTAACACCTCATCATCCGAAAGCGGGAGTATCGCATTTATATAACTGTGCGGTATCCCGTCTTCAGTATTAAGATATGTCCATCCATCTTCCGAAAGTATGCTGATACCACCCTTGTCCTGCGACAGATAAGCACCAAACCAAAGCTCGTCTCCAACCCTTTCTATGACCTCTACAACATCCTCGGCAAGCCCCGTATCCTTTGTAAGTATCTCATCGACCGTCCACGCACCGTCCTTTATGCAAAGATGCGCCGCTCCGTTCTGTGTACCTGCCCATAAACCGTCATCAACCGCAAGGAGCGTATTTACCCTTCCTTCCGGAATAGCCGGCGCTGTTATCCTCATGACTTCTTTAAAAGAACTGTCAAAAGCACTCAGCCCGTCTTCGTGTCCGACCCAGACAAGCCCGTCATAAGAACGGGTTATC
>ONRZ01000252.1 GCA_900320345.1 uncultured Lachnospiraceae bacterium
GTCTATGCCTTCCGTTGCCAGCAAAGAATCAAGGCATACCGGAAGATACATCTCAACATTATATGCAGGGATAACTATAGATAAGTCTGTATTCATGAGAGCAGCTTATCTATGATCTTGGTGAATTCATCGCAGAACTTCGCGTTATTTGCCGGCAGTCCGTACAGGGTCTTATCCTTGATATATTCATCATAATTCTCGAGATACTCTCCAAGCTGATCCATCTGCTCTACAAGAAGGATACTGTTGTAAAGCTTGCTGTATCTTCTGGATATATCGAGCTGATGATTGTCCACATGCTCGCCGAGCTCATGTCTTCTCGGAACAACGACCGCTGGGGCCGCCGTGAGTTACGACGATACGTCCGTCCGCATTGAACTTATCCATCTCATACTGATGATAGAAACGCTGCCATGTGCAGTGATTGGGCTCATATTCGGAATAACCCGCCTGAATAACGACCTCTTCATCGTGTGAGGCTGCCCATTTATCCATATACTCAACCAGTCTTGTAAAAGGCTGTTCGTGTGTTCCTACGGTAACAAAAATCATCAGAAGATACTCCCCAGATCAACTGCCTTGGGATAGACTTCCTTCATCTCTTCCCACTGGACTATAAACACATCGGATACCCTGTAGCACAGCTTACCCGACAAAGATCCCTTATTGAATCTGTCGAAGGCTTCTATGAAGACCGTCTTCATGCCCATCATCTTTCCGATATAGAAGAACGGTACGGCAGGAGCGGCTCCCGCAGAGATGATAATGTCGGGCTTCTCGCTGTTGGACGGATAATACACGGGATATATCTTCTCACCTTTAAGAAGAGTTCTTGAATCTTCTTTATCGAATGTTGCCCAGAACCGGTCCTTATCTTCCCAGAACGGCTTCAACATATAAAGATGATCCAAATGCCCCCCCGAAGAGCACACCAAACAAACCTTCATAAGCCCCCATAGCAACGCACACCGTAGCGTTACTGATAATCTGCAAAATAGTAAAGCTCATAAAACCGCTGAAGCTCATCCACACGTGCTTCAATACTGCGGTCTCTATTACTTCTAATATAGTAAAGCTCATTTGAGACAAAATGCCAATAGTTATAAGTAAAATATTGTGTTAACAATCGGGTATGCTCACAGTTATCCGCCAGATCGTACAGCCTTGCATGAACCTCATCACTCTCAGGTATCACGGAAGATGCCAGTAAAGAAGCAAGTTCGATGCATTCGGAAGTCTTCTGTTCGTCCATTCCTGCTCTGACAAAGACTCCGTATTCGTAACCCGCAGGGATTACTCCGTCAGCCATGCAGGCGAACTCTGTCCTCTCATACAGTTCGGGAGCAGAAGCCTCAAGTTCATCAAGAAAAGCGTAAACATAATCCCCGTACAGGACAACGGCAGGACACTCACCTTCTATGAACGCTTGCGTGAGCTCGCTGTATGAGCCGTATGCCGTGTCACCGCTTATCATCTGATCCATGCGACCGATCCGGGCGATCATCTCACTGTCGGTAAAAGAAGCTTCTCCGTCTGCCGTCACCATGTGATCAAGCCAGTCTCTTCCCCACTCATCTCCGAGCAAAGGACTTAAATAACAATCGGCTGCCATAAACTCACTGTCAGACGCATATCCGACAGGATCCCCTTCATGCCACGACAGCGGGTCATAAATGATAACACTGTAAGACTGACGAAGAGCCGGAAAAGCACAGACACGGCCTCCGTAAGTAAACGTCCCCTCATCCGCCGCGGCTCCTGTCAGATCAACGACCAGACCTTCGCCGGCAAGGATCCTTCCGAGCCTGCAGTCTGCGATAAACACATCTGGGATATGGTCAGAACCCATTACTGCCAAAGCAGTAATATCATAGTCTCTTATGCGGTCGCGCTGCACGGTCTGAACGTCCGGATGATCTTCCTGCCATTGCTCAAGAGCGCCGTCCAGCTGAGCAAGTATATCCGCACTTTGATTTGTCACATACAGATCAACAGTTATCACATCTGCACTCTTCGAATCCGAACGCACCAAAGATCCTGCACCCCATACTGCCATAACAGCGGCGATGAAGCTGCCGAGCCATATAAGAACGGTCCTTCGCGAAGGAAGCAAATCCCTTATACTTTCCTTCCCGGACAGACTGCAGGCTATAACAAAAACTATTATCAGCACAAGATAGATGGCAAGGCCGTTCATCGCGAGGTCGACCGAGTACAAAGCCAGGGCAAACATCTGAACATATCGCTTACCCCCGTAAAGACAAAACATGAGTGCTGTCAGGGCCGTCATAACTGCAATAAAAGGAACGATTCCGTACCCGAAGATATACTTAACATAAGCACTGTCCAGAACAAAGAATAAATCCGTAACCTTATCCTCGAATGACCCCGTGAAAGGTATATATGTTCCGAACAGAGTAAGCGGATACTCTTCAAATGCAAGCCGGGCAAAATACAGGCGGTCGCCGAATGTCTTCATACCGGGAGCCGCAAGCCAGAAACCGTTAAGAACACGGTAAGACAACACCAGAATAAAATTGACCGCACACACAGCAGGAAAAACGAAGCGCATTCCGGACAGAATGTTCTTCTTAACTTTACCGTCCGGAAGCTTCCTGAAGAACTTCAAAGCTAGAAAAACCGTCAGCATAAGCAGGAGAATAAAGTCCGTCTTTCCTCCGATCCATAAAACAAATCCCGTAAGGCAAGCATAACCCACAAGGCCCAATGGAGTGACCTTGCCGTCAGTTATCACAAGATAAACAAGA
>ONRZ01000232.1 GCA_900320345.1 uncultured Lachnospiraceae bacterium
ATAATATGGATTATTACTCGATGTATCATAGCGATAAGATTGAAGACATTTTCAGTAAAGCGTGAAATCCAGCTGCTTTTGGTGTATGTGTGTATCGTTGTTATTTGCAGATTTGTATGCTTCGAATTCCATCTTGAGAATGGAAAGATACAGACATTAAGGGTAGGCTTTGAAGATGATATACGTGATATGATCAATATCATTCCGTTTTACTTTCTTGTTGACCGGTATCATGGTTGGCAGATGAATATTATTGCGAATATTGCAATGTTCATACCGGTTGGGATCGTATGGCCAATTTGCTTTAGAAAACTTGATACGATAAAAAAGACTATATTAGCAGGTGCCGGGTTTACTCTGATTATCGAAGTGACTCAGCTCTTTTTCCTCGGAAGACATACGGATGTTGATGACTTGATCTTAAACACAAGCGGTGTAGCAATTGGCGCATGTATTGTATTCTTGATTCGGAGAAAGCAGAAGAAAGAATAGTTCTTTATACAGTTGAATTCAAGTATGTCGGGATGATGCAATAGTAAGTTCTATCAGAAATTTAACTTCCCTTTGTGACTCGCAATTCGCACCATTATGGGAAAGACTATATCTGCGGCTTCAACATTGATAGGGGGCTGGAATATTTTGAAATTGATAAACACAGACAGGCTGTTTTTGCGGGAAATGACTCCGGATGACTATCAGGCACTGTTCAAGGTACTCGGCGACCCTGAAACCATGTGGCATTATCCTTATACCTTCGACGGGCAGCACGTCAGGGATTGGATCGAACGAAATATGAATCGATATCGGAAGGATGGCTTCGGGCTGTGGGCCGTCTGCCTTAGTGAATCCGGGGAGATGATCGGCGACTGCGGGCTGACACTGCAAAACATCAACGGAGAATTGCTCCCCGAGATCGGCTATCATATCCGCCGTGACTGTCAGCGGAAGGGCTATGCCAAAGAGGCAGCAAAGGCTGTCCTGAACTGGGCGTTTCGGAATACTGATTATCCGGCCTTGTACTCCTACTGCAAATATACCAATGTCCCGTCCTTCAAAACGGCAGAATCCATCGGCATGCACTTTGCCTGCGAATATCCGGATGAGGTAAACGGAACAACACATGTGTCGGTGATCTCGAGGGAGGACTGGCTGAAACTGATGAGGAGTTGTGCGGGAGGGGATATGAAGGATTGAGAATATTGGAGGAAACTTGAATCCATGAGTGGAAGAAAAAGAATATATAGCCAGACCATGCAGGCTTGAAAACGAGAACCGGTTTGTGTACTATCATATGCCTGTGACAGGCGGTGGAGATGTACCCAAATCACCTGAGGATGTGGCTGAAACTTATCTTGGGATGCTGGATGATCAGATGGATAAAATCATCAATACCATAATGAACACAGATAGTAATGTCATGTATTTCTGTGGAGCGGGGAAAGACAGGACAGGGGTTGTATCGGCTATCATTTTGAGGAAACTCGGATACAGTGATCAGGTGATAATAGACGATTATATGGAAACCAAAGATAACCTGATGGGATTTCTTACCGCATATGCAGAAGAACGTCATTATTATACCACATTTACGAATTTAGTCAGTGCAAACATGACACACTGTTGACGTGTTGACTCTGGTATTATACTTACAAAACGTATGGGATATACGATAAAGAATGGCAACAGATTATAGGAGGATATGCATTATGAGGTTGGATGGATTTGGATTATTGGTTGAGGATATGGGAAAGATGATCCGCTTTTACAGGGATGTTTTGGGATTTGAGATCAAAGAGGCAGAGGATGCTTCCAATGTGTATATTTTGAGAAAATGACAAATCACCGGTATGACTATGTTAAGGGATTGAATGGTCATACTGAGATCGCTCTTTATGTCGATACTTTTGAAGAAGTGGATGCTGCTTTCAAGAATGCGGTGGAGAATGGAGCCACACCGGTATTAGAACCCGAGCTGGAACCGTGGGGGCAGAGGACCTGCTATATTGCCGATCCTGAAGGAAATCTGATAGAGATAGGTTCCTGGAACAAGTCTTTTGAAGAGAAGGACGCGGGGAGGTAGACTAAGGTGGCTTTCGATTTCAAGAAAGAATACAAAGAGTTTTACATGCCGAAGAACAGCCCCGGTATTGTGATGGTGCCGAGCATGAATTATATAGCCGTGCGTGGAACTGGAGATCCGAATCAGGAGGATGGCGAATATAAACAGGCTATCGGATTGCTGTATGGGATTGCCTTTACGATCAAAATGAGCAGGAAGGGTGACCATCGAATAGAAGGATATTTTGATTATGTTGTCCCGCCGCTGGAAGGTTTCTGGTATATGGAAGGCATGAACGGAATTGACTATGCGCATAAGGAAAACTTCCATTGGATTTCTGTGATACGTCTCCCTGATTTCGTATCAGAGGATGATCTTAGGTGGGCTGTGAACGAGGCAACCCAAAAGAAGAAACTGGATTTCTCGAAGGTTGAGTTCCTGACAGTCGAGGAAGGGCTATGCGTGCAGTGTATGCATATCGGCCCATATGATGATGAACCTGCTACAGTTGCGATGATGCATGAGTTTATGGAAAAGAAGGGGTATGAGCTGGATATTTCAGATAAGCGTCTGCATCATGAGATCTATTTGAGTGATGCAAGAAAGGTTGCTCCGGATAAGCTGAAGACGGTTATCAGACATCCGATAAGAAAGACAGATAACTAAGATAAAAATGAAAGCGGGGAAAGCTGATATGAAAAAATGGTATGAGGAAGAATATAAGTTCAACATCGAGGTGACCGGGTTTTTAAGAGGGGATCATACTGAGAACTATTGTAGAAATGGCGAAGAGATAGGTGACAAATATACATGTACCTATGGATGTCCTGTGAATGAACAGGGTAACCGATCGTTTCTTATCTTTTAGAAAAAGACAGCGAAAAAGCAGTTTAAGATCATATATTACATATTTCCGTGTAAAACAAGCCCAAATCAGTGTGATAAGGGCTTGTTTCTTTTTTCGTGATACTATGGGATGTGGTATAATCTATGGATAGAAATTTCGCTTAGAAAGGACTTATATGAATTATTTTGTTGAAGGATTGCAAGGTAGCGGAAAAAGCACGCTTGTAAGAAGACTTTCCGAGAAGTATCCGGATCATAAGGCTATATGCGAAGGAGAGTATTCTCCGGTAGAACTTGCGTGGTGTGCATACGTAGACAAGGAAACATATAATGGGATCCTTAAAAAGTACGATAATATTAGGGATGAAATAGTAGAGAAAAGCCATGAAGAAGATGGCCGCATGATCATCTGCTATACAAAGATCATCACAGATATTCCCGGGTTTCATAAGGATCTTGAACAACATGAGATATATAACGGCAGACTGAATCCTGATGCCTTTAAAGAAGTTGTCCTGAAACGCTTCAGAAAATGGACAGGAGATAAGAATATTTTTGAATGTTCTGTTTTTCAAAATATCGTAGAGGACATGATCTTGTTCCGGAAATGCAGCGACAGGCAGATAATTGATTTTTATAAGGAGATCAAAGAGGCTCTTGCAGGCAAGGATTATCAGATTGTGTATCTTAAGGCAGATGACGTTGCCGCCAATATTGATGTTATCAGAAAAGAAAGATCGGATGACAATGGCAACGAGATGTGGTTCCCGCTGATGTTGCGGTATTTTGATGATTCTCCTTATGCAAAAGAAAAGGGAGTGTCAGGTACTGATGCCCTGCTTGACCACTTAAGATATCGGCAGGAGCTGGAACTTAGAATCTGCCATGAAGTATTTGAAGGAAACTACACGATTTTGAAGTCGAAAGAATATGATATAGGATGAAGGAGCGAGTATGATGCAGTTTGGTATGCCGACACTTATTGAGAACCATACACTGGAGGAGAATATAGATCTATGCAGCAGTTTTGGTCTCAATTTTATTGAACTTAATATGAATTTCCCGGAGTATCAGGTTCCGTGCCTTGAACTAACGGATCATTTAATAGAACCGGCTAAGAAGGCCGGGATCTACTATACCATCCATCTGGATGAGAATCTGAACATTGCTGATTTTAACCGGCTGGTTTCGGAGGCGTATTTGGAAACTGTGAGACGCTCCATTGAAGTGGCAAAGAAATTACTGCCCTTACGTGACCTGTATGGAGACAGCAGTCAGCCGCTTACGCTTAATATGCACATGCACCATGGGATTTTCATAACTTTGCCTGA
>ONRZ01000231.1 GCA_900320345.1 uncultured Lachnospiraceae bacterium
ATCTTTGTCTGCCATTCACCCTGCACCCATATGCTATATTTTACCACACAAAAGACCAGAAACGCGGTAAATAACATTGTTATGTATGGTATATTAATATATATAGCAGCATAGGTAAAAACTTGTTTCTGTAGAGGATATCTAAACCCGAATGCATCAAATATGAGCGACTTAAGGACACATCAATAATCTTTGCCATAACACGTCAAAAACCCCAATTTTACTGGACTCAAAGTAGTTCACAAACTTTTCACAGAAGAATTAGCACTCACCTCTTGACAGTGCTAACAGCCAGTGCTATAATGAGGTTAGAACAAAGGAACAGAGAAGATTCCCAAACAGGATCCAAACACTCCTTCCCTTGCTCATAGAACTTATCAATATAGTTTCTTTGAGAAGGAGGAATGACCTATGTTGTTACCAAGTATTTTTGGAGAAAGTTTGTTGGATGATTGGATGGATTTAGGAGACGTCGAGCGTAAACTCTACGGCCGCCATGCTGCAAATGTCATGAAGACGGATGTGCATGAGCATGACGAGGGGTACGAATTGGATATCGATCTTCCGGGCTTTAAGAAAGACGATATCAAGCTTTCACTGGAGAATGGCTATCTGACAGTCAACGCGACCAAGAACCTTGATAAGGATAAGAAAAACCTTAAAGGTAAGATTATCCGTCAGGAAAGATACGCCGGTTCTATGCAGAGAAGCTTCTATGTCGGTGAGGAGCTCACAGAGACCGATGTTAAGGCAAGATTTGAGGATGGAGTCCTTAAACTGAGCCTTCCTAAGAAAGAAGCAGAAAAGATCCCTGAGGCTAAAACAATAGCTATCGAGGGATGATAATATCCCCCGCTATATCGAATAGCCCTGCCATTTGGCAGGGCTATTTTGCTCTTTAAAAGCTCTCATCTTTCATTCCCGCGACTGATGCTTTCGGCCATTTTTGATATCTCTTTGGCACTCTTCTTTGCTGCCTTCTCTTCTTCCTTCCTAAGCTGTTTCTCTGCTTCATTTTAAAGATTTTAAGGATTTTACAAATTTCATCTGAGGACCGTCTTCACTTAACTGCATGAGCTCGATCTTATTTCCGTCGCCCCATTAATCCTTCTTCTGCTAAATGCTCCATATTCCCTAAACAACCGATTTTCTTCGATATTCTCGCGGAGAGCAGTTTAAATACTGCCGGAACATCTTTCCAAAATAACTGTCGGAAGCAAACCCACATTCCTCGCCTATGATGGATATAGGCTTTGCTGTCATCCTAAGTTCATCTGCCGCCATACGCACCCTGTACTGGTTGAGATAGTCCATTGGTGTCAGCCCTATCTGACGTTTGAAACATCGTGAACATTCCCTCGGACTTATGCCCGCTGATGAAGATATCTCTTCGAGATATATCTTATCTCTGTAATGCTCATGCACATAGTTCATCATCTGCTTCATACGCTGACTGTCGGTAGGATCCGCCTTTCTCGCATTCTTTCTCAGCTCCTCGGTTTCTTTAAGGAGGATCAGCCACAGTTCGGAAAGAGCGGATCGGGATTTCATCTCATATCCGAATTCCTCATTTTTGAAATAGCCGATAATATCATCTATCAATGTCATCATCCGAAGTCCAGCCTTATCCCTTGGCCGGATCGGATAAACATCAAGAGACCTGCACATGGTAAGCGGAGTGACATATTTTTCTTCGAAAATACTGCCATATTCTCCCGTAAGGATCGATCTGTCAAAGAAAAATGTATAGCAGGCTTTGCTCTCCGGCTCATTCTTCCAGCTTACTGTATGGAGCATACTGCTGTTTAGAAAAGCCGCTTCTCCGTGGTCAAGCATGATTGTCTGATCTGGAGTTTGAAGGATCATGCCATCGGCAAGTGGTATTGTAATCTCAAAAAAATCATGCCAGTGCCATCTTGCACTCCCTCCGGTCATCCTGGCAAAGTCCGTATATTTTATCACAAATGGAAACTCTTTGCCCGCCGGTATATCTTCTCTGTTATCTTCATCTGTTGAAAAGTTATAATTTATGATCATATTCTTATATTATTCCTCGCAATTCCTAAATTTATCAGTCTTTCTTTGGTCTATTTATTTATATTGTTGGTCTTCATGAATACTTAAACAACTCTTGATACATGATTATAATATAATCAGAAAGTAAGAAATACAAGTATTCAGCCAAAAAATATGTTCTTAAACAAAGGAGGGATTGATATGTTAAATTATTCAGTAAAACTTGATTCAGTAAAGGATCTTATTGAATTAAAGAAGATCGCAAACAAATTCAATATTAACGGTAAGATCAACCAGAATGGATTTCATGGGGATTTAAGATCTGTCTTCTCTAATCTTTTCTACCTTCCGCTTGACGAAGCAGTGCTTGAGATCGATGATTACCGTGATTCTCAGGTTAACTACATATCAGAAGCCATCGGCAGGCTTTCGGCATAAATCGCATGAATTTAATGCAGAGAAGAGAGCGGCAAAATAACGCCGCTCTCTTTTTGTCGGCTTTTGGGTCGACGCTGCGATAAATGGTTCATATGGGAACTGCCCCAGGATTTTACAAATTTCATCTGTGGACCGTCTTCACTTAACTGCATGAGTTCGATCTTATTTCCGTCAGGATCGTGGGTCCAGCACTGGTTAGTTATTTTTGCGTACTTGATATATTTTTCTTACCGCATATAATAAACTTATCGCCCAAGAAAAACAATAAAAAAAGAAAGGTTATGAGAGGCTTCACGTCCTTAACCTCCTGTATGAGATTTCTAACCTCTATGGCTTTATCTATGGTATAATATGTTTAATGCTGTTATAGTTTTTATATGCTGGGAATAAACCCCGATGAAATTGTACGTGAATTTGGTTCCCGGTGCGTTCCGGCAGATACATCTAAGGCGGTCATGATCGCAGTTTCAAATATTCGAAATATTTTCTATATCAGTTAAATAAGCCATGCTTTTTCATTTCGGA
>ONRZ01000263.1 GCA_900320345.1 uncultured Lachnospiraceae bacterium
TTCCTGTTTCACATATCCCAGAAATGCTTCGATATCCTCGTACGTCGCATCCCTTTCATAATCCCATAACTCAAAAATACGATGGACCGCCGTTCCGTGGAGTGTCGCGGGTATCTCCTTATCCTGTCCCAGCATAAAATCGGGTATGTATTCGGTCCTTTTATCCTGCGCCTGCAAAGTGCTTTCTTCCGCAAACAATTCCTTAGTCTGAGCAGGCAGCTCCTTATCCTCCGTCTGAGTTTCCTCCATACTCCGGCGTTTAAGTTCCGTCACGGACACCTTCTCAAATACGTTTTTTTCGTTTTCATACGGATACTTAAATGTGAAGCGATCCTTTATGATAGCAGAAAATCCATCATCCGGCATTTCCGTTTTCCTGCCCGCAAGCATTCCATTAAGCATTTCCCTGCCGGCTTCAAGACCGACCGTTTCGCGTATCCCGGAATCTATAAGATCAGTCGCCCCTCTGCCTGATACCGTCACCGAAGGTAGTCCTGCATTATTGAGACCGTGGATCAAAAGATCCAGATAACTCGTAGCTTTGACGACTCCTTTGTCTTTTTTCAGTTCCTCTTCCATGTCATTGACCATTGCGGTCATTATGAGTTTTTCCTTTGCTCTTGTCATGGCGACATACAGTATCCGCTCTTCCTCGGCAAGCACCTCATACATCTTCTTCCTCGATGCCGCCAGCTTAACCATTGTCGTCTGCTTTATCCGTCTTACCGGATCGACAAGTTCAACTCCGAGCCCTATATCTATATCGGGTATTATCGTTGCACGCGAGTCCATTAAATTATATTTCTTGTGCATACCGGCCACAAAGCAAACGGGGAATTCAAGTCCTTTGCTCTTATGTATCGTCATGATCCGCACGACATCATCAGCCTCATCCGTAACGTTTGCTTCTCCGTAATCAACCTCGTATTTTCTGAGCATCTCTATATACTTGACAAAATGGAACAGACCTTTGTAACTGGTCTTGCCGTAATCCTCAGCCTTTTTAAGAAGCATGTTAAGATTGGCTTTCTTACGTTTCCCGTTCGGAAGAGAACTTACGTATATCCCGTAATCTCCGTCAATTATCTCAAGCATGAGTTCGTATACGGATGTATATCCGAGCTTGTCCCTGAATGAATTGAACCTGTCAAGAAAATCCGCTGCCTTTGCCCGGGTCTCCCTTTTGATTCCCGCAGGTCTTCCTTCATCTCCCGTACCATCACTGTTTTCGGCGCAGGCCTTAACCGACATAAAAATATACTTTGCAGGATATGCCGTCCTTATAAGTGCCAGTTCCTCATCATCGAAACAGCCGAAATACGACCTTAACACAGCCGCCATCGGTATATCCTGAAGCGGGTTGTCAAGCACGGTAAGGAATGCCTTCATCAAGGAATGTCTTCATGAACTTTTCATCCCACCCCTTTGCCGAACGCAGCAGGATCACTATGTCGCTGTAGCGGATCCTGCGCATCCTGTTTGGATCATCATCCGTCGGATCAAAGATAAGCTGATCCTTCATCAGTTCCTTTATCCGCGACGCTATGACCTTGGCTTCAAGCACCCTGTCGTTTATTCCCTTCCCTGTCTGTGTATCGACAGCCGGAAATGAGGCGCCTGCCTTGAGGGCAGCGGCTTCATCGTAATCTATGCCCCCAAGTTCCTTACTCATTATCTGATAAAACAGTTCGTTGACAGAATCAAGTACGCTGCTGCGGCTCCTGAAATTATGCGACAGATCTATCCTTATACCCTGCCCGTCTTCCACAGGGCTACCAACAGGCTTAAAATCCGCATACTTTGACATGAACAGCTGCGGTCTTGCAAGACGGAAACTGTATATGCTCTGTTTTACGTCACCCACCATGAACAGATTGTCGGGCCTTGCTATGTACTTAAGCAGCGCCTCTTGGGTAAGATTTGAGTCCTGATATTCGTCAACGTATATCTCTTCAAAAAACTCCCTGTATTCTCTCGCGGTATTTCCGTCCCCGGCAGATAAAACGGCAATGCACATATGCTCAAGATCGTCAAAATCGACAACCTTTTTGTCTCTTTTTATCTCCGAATATCCGGCTATGATCTTTCGCGTAAGCCCGGTCAGTTCGTTAACGATCGGAGCACATGCCCTGATCCGCCGGATCTGTTCGCCGGCTGTTAAGGCAAATTCGCCCACGATCAGTTTGTTTACCGATGCTTTATAATCATTTCTTATACCCTTGACCTTGTCGCTTAATTCCGGATCAACATAGGGACCGTCCTTTGACGCGCGCCCAAGCTTTGCCCACGAAAGCTCCTTAAGTTTTTTTCTGTAACTGTCATAATCTTTGCAGGATCTTAATCCTTCAAGGATCTCCATATCATTTTCGACAGCCTGAAGATACATATAGGGACCGTCTGCGGCGCACGACAGATCATATGCTTCCCCGGCTTTTTGCGACGCATTTTCTATAACAAGTCCTGCGCTGTCAAGCACGATCTTCATCCATTCACTGTCATCTATCGTATCTTCGGAGGCATCCTCATAAACAGAAGCGCATCTTTTAAGCCACATCTCCGGATCCGGATCGCTCATCGAAAAATCGTAAAGTTTACCCAGTATCTCCTCAAGAGCGCTGTCGTTCTTACCGGCAGCCAGGCATTCCGTCATGTTTACAAATGCCTCGCTCCCTTCTTCATAAGCCTCCTCCATCACAGCCTCTATCACTCCCTGCTTTAAAAGCTTTGATTCCCCTTCATCCGCTACCCTGAACGAAGGATCGAGACCTATCTCCTGAAAATGATCCCTTATGACATCAAGGCAGAAGCCGTGTATCGTGGTTATCCTGGCATTATGTACAAGGGCGGACTGCCTTACGAGATTAAGGTCATCCGGTTTTTCGGCACGCTTTGCAGCAGCGGCCCTGGTGAAGGTCATGATGAGCATACGATCTATATCAACCGGATCATCTTCATCAAGTATCCGCCTGATTATCCGTTCAACAAGTACAGCTGTCTTACCCGAGCCTGCTGCCGCAGACACGAGCAGTTGCGAACCCCTTGTTTCTATTGCCTGTAACTGTTCGTTTGTATACTCCATATTTCTCCTGCCGGTCCTCTGTTCATCCGGACCGTATCCACATTTTTATCAACCCCTGATCTGCCATGACAGGTTCATCCCATGTATATGGTCTTTTATATTTGTCACAGCAGGACAAAATCATGTATAATATGATCAAAGAGCCAAAAGCCTGTAAAAACCACAAGCTTGCTCAAATCAAAATATCAGGAGATCACAGCCATAAAAAAGATATATCTTGAAACCCTCAGAATAATAGCATTTACCTGTGTCATCTTTAACCATACCGGCGACTGCGGATTCAATATCTTTACAAGCACAGACTCGCTGCTGCTTAAGGTGATCTCCATAATGCTGTCAAATACAGCCAAGATCGGCGTCCCTCTCTTTCTTATGATATCGGGTGCACTGCTCATCCCCAAAAAGGAATCTTTAAAGGATCTTCTTATAAGGCGTGTTCTGAAGATGGCTGTAATACTTACGGCGGTGTCCTTTATCTACTACATCCGTCTGTATATAATGCATCCCGAATACGGTTTCAGCATAAAATACTTCTTTACGCTCATAAACGGTCAGCCGTTCATAACTCCGTTCTGGTTTCTTTATGTGTATATCGCATTCCTTCTGATGCTGCCTTTTCTGCGAAGGCTTGCTCATTCATTGACCAAACGTGAATATGATTATCTCATGCTGTTATGCCTGATATTTAACTTTGTCTTATACTTTGTAAACCGTCTGCTCGGAAGCGATAATTATCTCAGTCTGCCGATCCTTTCACTTGGAATCATATATCCTCTTACAGGTTATTATATCGATACCGTTTTCAACCCTTCAAGGATCATGGAACGTTTTGGAAATATCGTTCTGCTCCGCCCTGACAGGTATATTCCCGTGACCGTCATGGTTTTACTCATAAACGGTATTTCATGTGCCGGCATGACCTATAACGATTTCTTAAAAAACGGCGAATGGACCTATAAATACATAGAGGGCATGATCTTCATACCTGCATTCTGCATCTTCTATCTTGTCAGGGAACTCGAGATAAAAAGACCGCTTAAGGACAGAGCCCGCAGGATCGTATCCCATGTCGGAGGCTGCATCTTCATTGTCTATCTTTTAGAGGAAATACTCCGCGATGACATCTGCATGAACATCTACCGGTACGGCGAAAGCATCTGTCCTCTTCTCCTGCTGTTCATACCCTATGCTCTTGCCCTTTACGCACTCGGTATCGCAGCGGCATCACTTATAAAACTCATCCCCGGTATCAAAAAATGGTTATGAATCAGGCACTGTTCCCTCGCCTCTGTATCCGCATATCCCGGCATAATCGCAATATTTGCATTGTGGATCATCCTTTTCAGATCTTTTGTGAGGTTCTATCTTTATATCGCCGTTAAGGATCTTAGTACCCATTTCCGATATCTTTTGGTTTACATAATCCGACAGGTTTTTGAATTCTTCCGTGCTCGCCACACTGCTTCCCTGCCCGAATTCTCCGTCTTTTTTTACCGATACCGGTATGACCGACGACCTTGTATCAAAATCCTTATCCATAAGCCTGTAAACCTCCTCATCACTGTTCACAAGCCCGCTCATCTTTAGTTCGCCGAGTATCTTCTCATTTATCTCCTCATCCGTCATCGGATCGGATCCGTCGGCATTTATCATGGGATCGTCAATATGGTAATAAAATATGCCGGCCGGGATCACCGTATCCCGATCG
The DNA here is from genome assembly GCA_900320345.1 of uncultured Lachnospiraceae bacterium. Lineage (GTDB taxonomy): Bacteria > Bacillota > Clostridia > Lachnospirales > Lachnospiraceae > UBA2868. The sequence goes on from ONRZ01000263.1 coordinate 4,788, forward strand.
TCATATTTTTCATATTTTTTTGATATGTATTCCAACGCGGCATTAAGATAGACCACAAGCTGAAGATCAAGACCCATGTAAACGGCTGCCAGGTCAAAGCTCTTATTTCCGGATTTATAATCGATAACTTTTACATATACCTTATCCCCCTGCTCACACACATCCACCCTGTCTATCCGACCCATAAGATGCAGCTTCTCTTCATCCGACAGTGCGATATTAAGTGATGTATAATCATTTGCCGCCGAGAAGGCGAACTCGAAATCCTGCGGGATAAAACTACCTTTCTTAAGCTGCTCGGTCAAGGTATTCTTGTTGTTATCCTCTTCATCCTGTTTATCATGTATTTCGTCCTGAAGGAGCCGTACAGTGCCTCGTAATCTTCGCTTCCTATGCACCTCTGTATCGCTTCTTCGATAAGCGGCTCCCTCTCATCTGCGCTAAGTTCGAACCAGGACAGTTTCCTTTCCTTAAGAAGTCCCGCATAATATTGCAGCGTATCATGGAACACAGAACCCATATCCCTTGCTTCAAACGAGAACAGTTCCCTCTCCTTAAGAGACAGCCCGTATTTAAGGAAATGGCTGTATGCACATTTTGCATA
>ONRZ01000230.1 GCA_900320345.1 uncultured Lachnospiraceae bacterium
ATGAAGTCGCTGTTGGGGGCTGAGTAATCGACACCCAGGAAGTCCTTGATAACAAGGCAGGTGCCCCCAAGCAATATGGAAATATCCTGAAGACCGGATGGAACGAGAGTACAGTATTCGTTCATCCGGTTTTTCAGCTGCATTTTGATGCGTTCGTGAAGATCCTTTATGTACATGGTGAAACTTGAGTTGATCACTATGACGTTGGGATTGAAGATGTTTAGGATATTGTTGATGCCGACGGAGATATATTTGACGAACTGATCGACTAAGGCTGCAGCCATCGTGTCGCCCGAATTATATGCGCCAATGAATTCATCGATCGTAACCTTAGGCAGGTGCCTTACATCGGCGTATCTCTTGAGGATCGCGCGTTCGGAGGCATACTGTTCGATGCATCCGCTGTTGCCGCAAGGGCACTTGATGCCGTCCACATTTATTATAGTATGGCCGAACTCACCGGCATTGCCGTTGAACCCCGTATAGAGCTTGTTGTCAATGATTATCCCGATGCCGAGACCGGAATGGACAGAGACACCTATCATGTTAGGCACGTTATAACAGAAGCATTTCTCGCCGATGACCGACAGATTGGCTTCATTTTCCATAAGGACGGGAACATTGAAATGCTCGCTCAGCCTGTCTGCTATCGGAAGTCCGGCATAGTCGTAATAAGGAGCGAAGGTGATCTCATTATTATGGATGACTCCGTGGACTCCCAACGAAATACCGACGACTCCGAAGGGTGTTTCGGGAAGAGCCTCAATACAGGAATTGATAATGTATATAAGTCCGCTGATTATATTATCGCGGCTGTAGTTGTTCGGGAACTGTTTGAGCCCGCAGTCGTTGCAGGTAAGATCCGAAGTAAATGCGGTAATGAAGTTTACTCCCATATCTATGGAAAGTATATGACCGTTTTCCCTGCAGAATTCAAGCAGGATCGGCTTGCGTCCGAGAGAGGTATCGTCGGAACCTATTTCCCTGACGAGCTGCTTTTCCATGAGCTCCGAAACTATTGCGGAAATGGTAGCCTTGGTGAGTCCTAGCTTCGCAGCCATTGCGGCTCTTGAAATAGGCCCTTCGTTAAGGACCGCCTCAAGAACCAGATGGGAATTGATATCTCTTATCAGTTCTTTACTGCCTGTTACCATGGATCAACCCTCATTAACCCGGATTTGCGAGTACATATTTTAGGATACCACACTTTGTTTAATAAGTAAACAAATTAAAAGAGACTCGGGTTTAATTTATTTATCCGTTTTTTTAGGATATTTATGATATGCAATAGTTAGCATTGACTAACCAATATGTCTGATGTTAGCATAAATATTGTTTAGTGATTGAACTATCATTATGGTACCGAACAGATCACGAGTGGACCGGAAAGGAGAAGGATTGTGAAAATACTGAGTGTTAAGGATCCTGAATTCAGGAAGTATGGAAGGGTTATCGAAGGAATTGATTTTTCCAATATCATTAAGGAAATGGGAAATACGCCATGTCCCGACGATGTTGTGTATGTACCGTCCGTTAAGGAACTGGAGGCCTGCCCCGAATATAAGCAGATCGCAGAGAGCTTATACGGCGGAATGCCTATCCAGATAGGATACTGTAACGGAAACAATGTGCTGCTCAATGCGGTTGAGTATCACAGGGATTCCGAGATCAACGTGAGGCAGATGTGACCGAGGATTATACTTATGATACGTCGAAGATGGTTGCCTTCCATCTGCCGGCGGGAACTGCTGTTGAGTGCTTTGCAACAACACTTCATTATGCACCCTGCAATTATCAGGGCAATAAATTCAGGGTTGTCGTAGTTCTTCCGAAGGGAACAAATACGGACCTTGATTTCAAGGCAGATTCAACACCCGAGGATAAGCTTCTGTTCGCAAGGAACAAGGAACAAGTGGCTCATCGGACATCCGGAAGCGAAGATCGAGGGAGCGTTTAACGGCCTTATCGGTAAGAACTTAAACGTGGATGAGTGACAGATCGTATTTTTGGAGAAGTAGCGGATCAAGCAGGACTGGGGGGTTCTGTTTATCATAAACGTAAATTCAATTAAGAAAAGGAGAAAGAACATGAACAACATACCTAAAGTGAAGATCGGTATCGTGGGCGTCAGCCGTGACTGTTTCCCTGCTGACCTTACCATCAGAAGAAGAAAGGCTCTCGCAGAAGCATATGCCAAGAAGTATGATGCGGCTGATATCTATGAGTGTCCCGTTACTATCATCGAGAGCGAGATCCATATGCAGCAGGCTCTTGAGGATATCAAGAAGGCAGGATGTAACGCTCTTTGCGTATATCTTGGCAACTTCGGTCCCGAGATCTCCGAGACAATGCTTGCTCAGCAGTTCTGCGGTCCCAAGATGTTCTGCGCAGCAGCTGAGGAGGACTATGAGTCCGTAACAACAGCAGGCCGTGGCGATGCTTACTGCGGAATGCTCAATGCAAGTTATAATCTCGCACTTCGTAATGTTAAGGCTTATATCCCCGAGTATCCCGTAGGTGATGCAGAGGATTGTGCAGATATGATACATGATTTCGTTCCTGTTGCACGTGCCGTATATGCACTGCAGAACCTTAAGATCATATCATTCGGTCCCAGACCTCTTAACTTCCTTGCTTGTAACGCTCCTATCAAGCAGCTTTACAATCTCGGCGTTGAGATCGAGGAGAACTCGGAGCTTGATCTGTTCGAGTCGTTCAACAAGCATGCAGGCGACGCAAGGATAGCTGATGTTGTTAAGGATATGGAAGCTGAACTCGGAGAAGGCAATAAGAAGCCCGAGATCCTTGAGAAGCTGGCTCAGTATGAACTTACTCTTACAGACTGGATCGACGGTCATAAGGGTTCAAAGGAATTCGTTGCCATCGCAGGTAAGTGCTGGCCCGCATTCCAGACACAGTTCGGATTCGTTCCCTGCTATGTTAACTCACGTCTTACCGGACGCGGCATTCCCGTATCCTGTGAGGTTGATATCTACGGCTGCTTAAGTGAGTACATCGGAACCTGCGTAAGTGATGATATCGTTACTCTTCTTGACATCAACAACTCAGTACCGAAGTGCATGTACGAAGACAGCATCAAGGGTAAGTTCGATTACAAGCAGACCGATACATTCATGGGCTTCCATTGCGGAAATACCTGCTCGAAGAAGCTTACAAAGGGCGAGATGAAGTATCAGGCCATCATGGCTCGTTCACTTCCCGTAGAGGTTACGAACGGAACGCTCGAAGGCGATATCGTTCCCGGACCTATCACCTTCTACCGCCTGCAGTCAACGGCAGACAACATCCTTCGCGCTTACGTTGCAGAGGGTGAGGTTCTTCCTGTGGCTACAAGATCCTTCGGTGGTATCGGCGTATTCGCTATTCCTGAGATGGGACGTTTCTATCGTCACGTACTCATCGGCAAGAACTTCCCTCATCACGGAGCAGTTGCTTTCGGACATTTCGGAAAGTCACTCTATGAGGTATTTAAGTACATCGGTGTTTGCACATGTGAGATCGGTTACAACCAGCCGGCATCACTTCCTTACCCGACGGAGAATCCCTTTAAGTAATATCATTAAGTAAAATAAATCAAAAGGTAAAAGGCGCTGTAAAAACAGCGCCTTTTATGATAAACTGTTTTATTATGGGAAAGACTGTAGTGATAGGAGCCGGCCCGGCCGGACTGACAGCTGCATACGAGCTGCTTAAACAGACAAGCGATACGGAGATCATTGTTCTTGAGGAGTCTGATGTTCTAGGCGGGATATCCAAAACGGTGAATTATAAGGGAAACCGCATGGATATGGGCGGTCACCGATTTTTTTCCAAGGATGCACGGGTAAACGAATGGTGGGATGGGATACTCAAACCACAGGATGCGAAAGGACTTCCCGATCCCGATAAGACCGATGAAGTAATGCTAAGGCGGCGCCGTATATCCAGGATATTGTTTGACAGGAAATTTTACGATTATCCGATATCTTTTAAGTGGGAAACTTTTAAGAATATGGGTATCGGAAATACGTTCAGGGTGGGATTTTCATATCTTGTATCTGTTTTTCATAAGTTACCGGAAACCAACCTTGAAAACTTCTATATCAACAGATTCGGGAGGAAGCTGTATTCAATGTTTTTTGAATACTATACGGAGAATCTGTGGGGAAGGAAGCCGTCGGAGATCGATGCATCGTGGGGAGCCCAGAGGGTTAAAGGCCTGTCGATAATGGCGGTCCTTAAGGATGTGTTCGGAAAGATGTCCGGGAAAAAGGACAGAAAGGTGGAAACATCCCTTATCGAGGAGTTCAGATATCCCAAGTTTGGTCCGGGTCAGTTATGGGAAGTGACAGGCGATAAGATAACCGCAATGGGCGGAGTATCCGTTGGCTGTGAAACCGGGGACGGACATATGGAAATAGAAGCGGATCATGTGATCTCGTCAATGCCCGTTAAGGATCTGATAGCCGGTATGAACGATGCGCCCGAAGATATACGAAGGATCGCATCGGGACTTCCCTACAGGGATTACATGACCCTCGGAGTCCTTGTCAAGAAACTTAAGATAAAGAATAATACAGATATTGTGACACCCGGGAATATCATCCCCGATAACTGGATCTACGTGCAGGACCGCAATGTGAAGATGGGACGTAT
>ONRZ01000229.1 GCA_900320345.1 uncultured Lachnospiraceae bacterium
GTTACCGACAAGACCAAGATCCTCGTAATGCCTTTCCCGAATAACCCGACAGGTGCGGTTATGACGAAGGAAGACCTTGAAGGCATTGCCGAGGTATGTATAGAGAAGGATATATTTGTTCTGACCGATGAGATCTACAGTGAACTCACATACTGCGGGGACCACTGTTCGATAGCTTCTTTCCCGGGAATGCAGGAGAGGACGATCCTGATAAACGGCTTTTCCAAGGGCTTTGCCATGACGGGCTGGAGGCTCGGATATGCCTGCGGACCTCACAGGATCATCGAGCAGATGACCAAGATCCACCAGTTCTGTATCATGTGCGCGCCCACTACCAGCCAGTATGCGGCGATCGAAGCATTAAGGAACGGTGATAAGGATGTGAAAATGATGCGCGAGTCATACGATCAGAGAAGGCGCTTCCTTATGAACGCATTTAAGGAGATGAACCTTCCCTGCTTTGAGCCGTACGGAGCATTTTATGTGTTCCCGTGCATCAAGGAGTTCGGTATGACTTCCGAGGAGTTTGCCTTTGCCCTGCTTGATGCTGAGAGACTGGCCGTAGTACCGGGTTCAGCCTTTGGAGACAGCGGTGAAGGGTTTATAAGGATATCCTATGCGTATTCGATAGAGAAGCTTAAGGCTGCGATGAAGAAGCTCGACCATTATATAACCGGTCTGAGGGAGAGATCATAAGAGGCCTGTAAGCGATTTTACGTTGATCAATGAGTGAAAAGTTAGACAGCATATTACGAAAATTGCATATAGAGCACTGGAAGGCTATTGCCGCAGTGCTTATAGTCTTCGATATATTCGGGGTTAATTTTGCATATCTGTTTTCTCTGTGGATAAGGTTTGACTGCAGGTTCAGGCTTATACCGCAGGAGTATTTGGGACCTTTCATAAAGTTTGCTCCGATCTATACGATATTCTGCATCATAATATTTGCAACCCAGCGTATGTATAAGACGATATGGCGCTTTGCAAGTTACAGTGAGTTGATGAGAATATTAATAGCATCCGCTATTTCATTTCTCTTCCATACTGTAGGTATATCTTTCCTCCACAGGATGCCGATCTCATACTATATCTTCGGAGCGGTAGTCCAGTTCGTTCTGGTGGCCGGGATAAGATTTTCATACCGTTTCTTTCTGCTCATGGACTTTAAGGGAGGCTTCAGGACGGTTGAAAGGGAAGATAACGTGCTTCTCATAGGAGCCGGTTCCGCGGGACAGATGATCCTGCGTGATGTGAGTCATTCCAAGGAAACGACGGACAGGATCTGCTGTATCGTTGATGACGATCCCAATAAATGGAACAGATACATCGACGGAGTGCCGATCGTAGGCGGACGCGATGAAATAATGAGCGCTATTGAAAAATATAATATAAAGAAGATATACGTGGCACTTCCCAATTCCGATGTTTCGGCCAAGAGGGACATCCTTAACATATGTAAGGAAACAGGCTGTGAACTTAAGAACCTGCCGGGCATGTACCAGCTTGTGAACGGCGAGGTGTCGGTGAGCTCGATGCGCAGCGTTAAGATCGAAGATCTTCTGGGCAGGGAGTCGATAAAGGTTAATCTAGACGAGATATTCAATTACCTTACCGGCAAGGTAATCCTGGTCACGGGAGGCGGCGGTTCGATCGGATCCGAGCTCTGCAGGCAGATAGCCGCACATAAGCCGAAGCACCTGATAATCTTTGACATATATGAGAATTCGGCCTATGAGATAGAGCAGGAGTTAAGAACTGATTACCCGGGGCTTAACCTCACGGTGCTCATCGGATCGATAAGGGACTCAAGAAGGATCAATTCCGTATTTGAGACTTATCATCCGCAGGTTGTCTACCATGCGGCAGCGCACAAGCATGTTCCGCTGATGGAGGACAGTCCCTGTGAGGCGATCAAGAACAATGCGATTGGAACATATAAGACGGCTCATGCGGCCCTGCTTAACGGCTGTGAGCGTTTTGTGCTGATATCCACCGATAAGGCGGTAAATCCCACGAATATAATGGGAGCCAGCAAACGCCTGTGTGAAATGGTCATACAGGCCTTCAACCAGCTTATAAAGGACGGAAGAGTCGATAAGATACCCCGTCTGTTCCAGCATGAAATGGATGCTGAAGGCGTAAGGGTCTACAGGAAGCTGGATACGAGCAAGATAAAGACCGAATTTGTAGCGGTACGCTTCGGAAATGTCTTGGGCTCAAACGGCTCGGTCGTGCCTCTGTTCAAGAAGCAGATAGCAAACGGAGGGCCGGTTACCGTCACACATCCTGATATCATACGTTATTTTATGACCATACCTGAGGCGGTTTCGCTGGTATTGCAGGCAGGAACATATGCCCACGGCGGCGAGATCTTCGTTCTTGATATGGGCGAGCCTGTCAAGATAGACACATTGGCTCGCAATCTGATCAAGCTGTCGGGATATAAGCCCGATGTCGATATCAAGATAGTTTACACGGGGCTGCGTCCCGGCGAAAAGCTCTATGAAGAGAAGCTCATGGCAGAGGAAGGAATGCAGACTACACCCAATAAGATGATACATATCGGTAAGCC
>ONRZ01000228.1 GCA_900320345.1 uncultured Lachnospiraceae bacterium
TATTACATGGGTCCTTCTCCCGCAAGGGAAGGGAGGCCCATAGGTTCAGCCGGTCCGACAACGGCAACGAGGATGGATAAGTATGCACCGGCCCTTCTTGATCTCGGGCTTAAGGGAATGATAGGCAAGGGAAAACGCCGGCAGAACGTAAAGGATTCGATGATAAAGAACGGCGCGGTCTATTTTGCGGCAGTGGGCGGAGCCGGAGCCATACTGTCAAAATGTATCAGGGAATCCGAGGTCATAGCCTATGATGATCTTGGTACGGAGGCGATAAGAAAGCTTTATGTTGAGGATTTTCCCGCTATTGTCGTGATAGACAGCGAAGGGAACGATCTGTATGAGACATCGGTGCTTGAATATAAAAAGGAATAAACAGGCTTTATTGACAAAGCATAAAGCCTTTAGTATAATTACGTTTGTCGGATTTTGACGATATATTGTTTTTAAGTTCAGCATTAAGGAGAAATACTCAAGAGGCTGAAGAGGCGCCCCTGCTAAGGGTGTAGGTCGGGCAACCGGCGCGAGGGTTCAAATCCCTCTTTCTCCGTTTAGCTTCATCATAAATCTTAGGGTTTCTGATGGAGCTTTTTTGTTAGCATTTAGCGGTCAAAAGGACAAAAGAACAGGCGATCATGATAAATATAGTAGAAATGCTCGAAAGAGCTGCTTCAAAATACGGTGAAAAGGTAGCATTTTCTGATCCCGATAAGGAGATAACGTTTTCCGGGCTTAAGGAAATGGCACTAAGAACCGCAGTATGTTTAGCCGATATGAAGGGCAGGGACAGATTAAAGCCCGGATCGGCCGTTGCTTTTTACATGGAAAAGAGCGTAGATGCGCTCATCGTTATGTTTGCCGGGATGTATCTTGGGGATTTCTACAGTTTTATCGATATAAGACAGACGGCAAACAGGGCAGAGAGCATAATCGACGTACTTGAGCCTGAATTCATAATAACTGATGAAGCAAATAAGGATGCTCTCTGTGATCTTAAGCTTTCTGATCAAAATAGGAAGAACATCGTTCTGATCCCGCATCTTCTTAAGGAAGCGCGGGAAACTGCTATCGATCGGGAATTCCTTGATAAGATTGGAAGGGATTTTTATGATAAGATGCCCTTATATGTGAACTTTACGAGCGGAAGTACCGGAGTCCCGAAGGGTGTGGTTGTCGGACATGCTTCCGTTATTGAGTTTATCAGTGAATTTACGAAAGTTTTTGACATAACTTCCGAGGATATACTTGCAAACCAGGCCCCGTTTGATTTTGATGTCTCCGTTAAGGATATATACAGCGGCCTTTATACCGGGGCAAGGGTTGCTCTCATACCAAGGGAATATTTCTCCAATCCGACCGTACTTATGGATTATATCTCGGACAACAGGGCTACCGTGCTTATCTGGGCAGTATCGGCCATGTGCTTTGTATCGATAATGAACGGGCTTGAATACAGGAACCCCGAAACCGTCAGACAGGTGATGTTCTCGGGTGAACTGATGCCGGTGAAGCAGCTTAACAAATGGAAGAAATATCTTCCCGATGTAAGGTACGTTAATCTGTACGGACCGACTGAGATAACCTGTAACTGTACCTATCATATACTTGACCGTGAATATGAGAAGGATGAGGTCATCCCGATAGGTATCCCTTTCAGGAATGAAAAGGTCTTTCTGCTTGATGAAGATGATAAGGAGATAACGTTACCCGGTATAGAGGGTGAGATCTGTGTGAGCGGTTCCTGCCTTGCCCTCGGATACTATAAAGATGATAAAAAAACAGCTGTAAGTTTTGTGCAGAATCCATTAAATAACAGGTACGCAGAAACTATATACAGGACCGGAGATCTCGGTAAATACGATGATACAGGAGTGTTATTTTATACCTCGCGCAAGGATTTCCAGATAAAGCATATGGGCCAGAGGATAGAACTTTCGGATATCGATGTATCGGCCATGTCGGTGGACGGAGTGTCAAGGGCATGCAGCATATATGATGACAAACATAAGAAGATCATCCTTTTTTATACCGGCGATATAGAGAAGGATGAAATGGCGGAGAAAATACGAGAGAAGCTGCCGCCGTTCATGCTCCCGTCAAAAACGGTGAAGCTTGATGATCTTCCGCTTAACAAAAACGGCAAGATTGACAGGAATGCGTTAATGCAGATAAAATAACACATCTGTATATAGATTAAATAACACTATAAATAAAATATTAAATAACACTATTGTAAGGTGAAGAAATGCTGAAAAATACTGTATTACAGAGCATTGCCGAAGAATATGGTACACCCTCATTTCTCTTTGATGCGGATGAGCTGAGAGAGAGGGTTAAGACGATAAAGGACATCTTATGCGAGGGCGGAGAAAATATAGGACTCTGCTATTCGATCAAGGCCAATCCTTTTCTGATCCCTTCGCTCATCGATGTTGTGGATATGCTGGAAGTATGTTCACCCGGTGAGCTGAAGATCTGTAAGTCATATAAGGTTCCTGCGGAAAAGATAATATATTCGGGTGTCCATAAGGAAGAAGAAGATATAAGGGAAGCTGTCGGATACGGTGCTGCGATACTTACGGC
>ONRZ01000254.1 GCA_900320345.1 uncultured Lachnospiraceae bacterium
TCAAAACGAAATACGGTCCCGTTCGGAAGATATTCAAAATGTTTGCCCTCTATACCATACCCCAATATATCCCTGAACTTCCTGTCCGTACCAAGAAGCTCCATATACTTAAGACATGCCTTCATGTGCTCCTCATCGCAGGCCTCGCATACCGCAAACATCGCTCCCTGCTCGCTGGTACGGGAAATATACGGTCCGTCATATATCGAAGTCTTTACATTAAATCCCCAGTCCTCCGGATTGGAATAACCCTGATATCCCTTCCAGGCAACACCGATGCGGACAGGGATCGACCTATCCGTATTGGTCGAATCGATCGTTGCCGCATCCGGCTGTATATACCCTGCCTTATACCACTTATGAAGGAGTCTGAACCTGTTCATGACCTCCTCGTTGTCCCAGAATGCGATCGCTTCGGGTTTTTCCTGATCATAGGGGATCACTACAACGGTCTCCACTATCCTCTCAAGAAAGTTATAAAATCCCGGAAGCCCGCTCTTATCCATAGCAAGCGGATATGCGGCCGGATGATCCTCCTTATATGCCTTAAGATACGGCTCTATATCCCCAAAAGTCATCCTCTCGGGGATCTTCATACCCTTCTCTCCTTCAAAATAATCGGCGTTTAATCTGTACATATTTTCGGAACCCATGTCCTTCAGAACAGGTATGCCGTATATCCTTCCGTTTATCTTCGCACAGTCCCAGTATTCCCCTATCGAATCATACATATCCGGAGTTACTTCCTTAACCGCTTCCGTTATATCGTAATACAGACCGGCCGATGCATTTTTATCGAAACTATTGATCCATGAATTCGTAAATACCATGTCATAGTATTCACCGGAAGCCATCATAAGGTTTATCTTCTCTTTCGACTGGAATTCAAGCTCAACCTCAACTCCGATCTTCTCCCTCGATACTTCATTTGCGGCTGCGATGACTTCCTTTGCATCAAGCGGTACACTTCCGTTATCATAAGTGACCACCCGGAGTTTTATCACTTCTTCTCCCCCGGAATTTACATCACGGGAAGCCGGCCCGCATCCGCATATGAGCAAAGCAGTGAACGCTATGATCGATATCATACTGCATAACTTTTTCATCATGATTCACCCCTTGACTGCGCCGACCGACATTCCTGTTTTTAGGAACCTCTGGAAAAACGGGAATAAGATCATGATCGGGAGTATGACAAGTACCACCATAGCCATCCGGATAGTTACGGCAGGCGGTGTGTATGACTGCATTCCCGTAAGATACTGTGCATCGCGTGTTACCGTCTCGATGCTTCTCTCCATATTGACGAGCACATACTGCAACGGATACAGTTCCGTGTGGTTGCTGTCGATATACAAAAGCGACGGATACCAGCTGTTCCAATATGAAAACATCTGAAATACCGCGACCGTCATTATAACGGGTTTTGTAAGCGGTATCACTACTTTTGTTATTATCTGGAAATTATTGCCGCCATCCAGTTTGGCGGCCTCGATCAGTGAATCCGGCAGTGCATCCATGAAATAGTTCCTCATGATGAGGATATACCAGGTGGAGCACAGACCCGGAAAGATAAGTGCAAAATATGTATTCTTAAGATGAAGCAGCTGCGTGTTCACCATGTAGCTTGCGACCAGTCCCCCCGAGAAGAGCATGGGTATCATGATGAACACGATAAGGAATCCCCTCATTCTGTATTCCCTGCGTGAAAGTGCATACGCCATGGGATACATAAGTATAAGCCCAAGGATCGTTCCCGCTATAGTTATGATGACCGAGTTTACAAAAGACCTTGCCAGATACATTCCCGAGTTAAACAGATATCTGTATGCTTCAAGTGAAAATTCGCGCGGAAAATAACTGTAACCCACAGCAGTAACACTATCCTGTGAAGACACAGATACTATGATGACCAACAGTACCGGCAGAAAAAAAAGCACGGAAAGAACCGCAAATACTGCGGTAACGATCCTGTTGGTCCTCTTTGAATAAGAGCTGTCCGCCGGTCTGACGAAATCACCCATGCTGTTTACCCCGTTTAATATGTCTTAAATAAACCGTCCTATCTTAACCTGATACTCTTTATAACAGGCTGAGCTTCCTTCGGTATGGTCCCGTTATT
>ONRZ01000227.1 GCA_900320345.1 uncultured Lachnospiraceae bacterium
ACATCCTTAAGGACTGATTTTCTTCCGTAATTCTTGGAGATATGTTTAAGTTCGATCCTCATTTTATTCCCTCACAACCCGGATCCCATGTCACCGTCACAGCAACAGATCCACAAAATCTATATAATCAACCGCCTGCTCGATATATCCTATATAACGGGTAATGCTTTCCGGAACACCCGCACCCTCAAGAGAGGACTTAAATCCCGCAAAGTCCGCAGACTTAAGATAATCCTTCATGTCGGGTATCTTCTCCACCCTGACCGCGCCCAACGGGATCGCTATGGGTGATCCGCCCGTTCTTCTGTGCGAATATGTGCATATGACGGGCTCACTCGTATTGTCCGCAAGTTTAAGCGTGACATCATACGTTCCTTCGGCCTCCGTATCAATACTTAAAACCGTAAGATAATCCTTTATAAGACCGATCGCAGGATTGCTTACCTTCATGGCATCGGTGATATCTCCAACCTTTGTCATCATGCTCAGGCATAACTTCTGCTCCTTAAATGCTCCAAAGTCAAACCTGTCAACCGTAAGATCTATGGGTTCAAGACCGGCAACAGCAACAGTCAGGTCTCCCGAATAATTATCTCCGGCCTTTTTGCCGCTTCCATCTATATCGAAGTTCCTGTAATTCCCATCCGCATCGTTTCTCAGATACATACTTACGCCGAACCGTCTGCCGTTTACTGTCCTTCCGTACCCTATACATGTATCCGCATCATCATTAAGATCTATCTCCCTGAATATAATGCTGCCGTGCCTGTCAACATACACTTTCATGGTGAGGTCCGGACAGGTACCCGCAAGCTCCGTAAGGATATCAAGTCTGTCCGTAAAATCCTGCCATGCTTCTTCCGTATCTTCTCCCTTATCAAGCGCCCTCTTTTTGATGATCTCCCTTACATCCTCATCTTCCTTGAGTTCATCACAAATGGCATCCGTTATCTTCATAAGCCCCATGTGGCCGGGCTTTACCGTAAGTATACGGCACTTCTGCTCCACTCCGCCAAGCTCAAGCATTTCCCGGCCGGACCTTTCGACATCCTCGATATTGTCAAAAACAAGATCCGCATACCTGTTAAGGATAAGGCCTGCCTTCACGGCATCGGGCAGCGAACTCAATACGGATCTGTACTCATCCTTCCTGTCCGTCTTAAACTCAGGAACGGCGGGAACATAATTGCGTATAAGCGCTGTAAGATCCTTTACGGCCCCTGTGTCAAGATCAAGATAATCATCATTAAGTTCGGGGATCCTTAAATACAGATCGTCACCCGAACCTCTTATCGTATCAAGAGTAAGCACCCGGATACCGCCAAGGCTTAAGACAATATCACTGCTGCGAAGGCCGTTACCCGAAGAAGACTTAAGATCCAGACCTATGTCACTTAAAAAGCCGGGGTCACCCAGGCCCATCGCCTCTGCTGCGGGCGTTAATATCTCCTCTGACAACTTCAGGGCAAAAGTCCCCTCATATCCTGTTGTTCCGGTCTCGGTTTCGCCAAGGCCTCCTGCCTTATACCATCCGCTTATCAGCCCGATGTTTACTGCCGCATTTTTCTTCTCGACATACCTGTAATAGTCCACCGGTTTGTAGAAGATGCATCTGTAGGCATTGGAATTAAAGAAACACAGGATCAGAACAGCAAGAGCCACGACAACGGCACCGGAGAGAAAATATTTCTTCTTCCGGGAACCTGCCGGCTCTTCATAGGGTGCGAAATATATGTCAAAACCGTCGTCCGGCTCGCAGGCCGCACTGTCTTGCACCATATCCCGTATCCTGGTACCGCACTTATGGCAGAACAGGGCTTCATTGCGAAGCCGCGCACCGCATTTGGTACAGTTTTTAATGTTTTTCATGGTTATTCTTCAATATGCTCCAATCCCTGGCTGAGGATACTGATAATGTGGCCGTCGGAGAGGGAGTAGTATATGGTCTTGCCCTCACGTCTGTTCTTAACAAGCTTGGCCTGTTTTAATACCCTTAACTGATGCGAGATCGCAGACTGCGTCATATCAAGGGCATCACCTATCTCGCTCACGCACATCTCTCCGTAAAGCAGCGTACATAATATCCTTATTCGGGTACAATCGGCAAAGATCTTGAAAAAATCCGCCAGATCGTACAGTTCTTCTTCAGGAGGCATATCGGCGAGCCTCTTCATCATCATATCACTGCCGCTGTGTTCTCTGCCACAATTGCATTGTACTTTTACAGGTTCTTCCATAATGGTTCCTCCTAAATATGCATTCTGATTCCCTTGGGATAGTGGTTCTTGATCATCCCGCCTGCGATCTTGCCAAATCCCAGGCTGATACCTTCACAGCACACAAGACACCATCCCTTCTCATCTCCCCCGTATGTATCGGGAAGAGGAAGCGTCAGTCCCTCGATAAAAGACCCGGCCTCTTTTAGTGTTATGTCAACCTTGCGGGTTACTTCACAAGGTTTTAATGCAAGCGCAAATGAATGCGAAGGTACAAACCTCTCAGGCTTACCCTTTCCACCGGCGTAGCTTCCGAGCCAGAGTCCCGGCCTAACGGTCTTAAGTCCGTCCGGATCCGGCGATCCATCCGGCACTCCAAAGAAGATATACCGTCCGTCAAGACCTGCATCTGTAATGTCCGAAGAGAGAAAATCATCAAAAAGCGAAAGCCTCTCGCTTACCTTGTTTCCCTTATTCCTACGTCCCTTCGGGTCTTCACTCAGAGCCGCCGCAAAATAACCGTTCCCTCTTTCTCCCTTTCTTGCAAGCTTTGCAACAAAATGACCTTCTCCCCTTATCTTATGCGGAAAAAGCTTCTCATAACACACAAGTTCATAGTCGGGATGCCTGGTAAGAAAACGCTCCATGCATTCCTCATCTTCTTCCCGAGAAAAAGTACAGGTCGAATATACAAGGATCCCGCCATGCTTAAGCATG
>ONRZ01000226.1 GCA_900320345.1 uncultured Lachnospiraceae bacterium
GATAAACAGTCAATAGTCTTTTCACTGTTGACATCAATGATCGTGTTTGCGCTGTATTTACTCTTCTTAAAGAGTACGTTTGTAGACGCGATAGAGAGTGCGTTAAGCGGCTTTCCTTTCATAAAGGAAAAAATAGGAGCGGCCGATATTGATATGCTCACGAGCATCCTGCTGCTTTCGGGGATCGTGGGTTCCGCAATGATAACGGTTCCTTACAACTGCCTTCAGACAGTGGTAAATGACAGGGAGAATAATGTGGACCGGGACATCCTGGCAACACCCATCAGGAGATGGCAGATAGTATTATCGTATTTTTCGGCTTCGGGTTTAAGCGCCATACTCATGAACGGGATGATCCTTACCGTCGGCCTTGTGATGATCGGAATAAACGGAGATCTTCACATGGGGGCTTCGGACATTGCATCGGTATATGCGGTAATGATCCTCGGCTGCCTTTCATCGACGGCGTTGTTCATGATGCTCATACCGTTCTTCAAAACATCATCCGCATGCGGTGCATTCTTCGGGATACTCTCTGCCGTATCGGGATTTGTTATCGGAGCTTATATACCGATCTCGCAGTTTTCCGACAGGGTACAGACCGTCTGCAACATTTTCCCGGCAAGCCATGTGACGATACTGCTTCGGAATGCTCTGTTAAACGGAACTCTTGAGAATATCGATAAAAACATCGGCGGCATCGATGAAGGAGCCTTTGTAAGCTCGATCAGGGACATATTTACATTCAGGGCCAATATGTTCGGAAGGACGCTCGAAGTCAGCGGGATGTGCATGTACACGCTTTGCGTATTCGCGATAAGCCTTATAGGGATGATGGTATTATATTCGAAGAGATATAAGAAATGATCATTTTACGATAACTGCCTTCCCCGCAAGAAACCGTCTCTGAGATTTGGATAAAAGAAGATTAGTGGGGCTTCCGTGTATCTCAGAGTGAAATATATTTGAGCGGGAAGGCAGATATTTTACGATAGCGCCTGCATCCAAACAGTTTCTGACATAGAGCGATATGATATGCCCATTAAACCTTGCCTCCATATCATGGATAACTTCCGTATCGGATCTGTAGTAACCTCTGTCTACGGATAGTCCATTGGGATCGGCGAATGCGGCGGAAGAGATGCTGCCATCCCTTTTCCAAAACATATCCATTACCTCCGGGGGATACACTGCGCGGTATAACTTCTCAGCTCTTTTGAAATTGTCATCCATAAAATTGCACTATCCTTTCAGCTAATGATTCATAAGTGAAGGGGATCGATTCCTCGATCTCCTCTCCGAAATAGGTTACGATAAATACCTCGGCTTCATCGGAATCGCTTATCTCAATTTCCATATGATCGCGCCGTGAATTATCGTATTCAAATTGAATGGAATTTAGAGCGGTAGGAAATATTTCCGGCTGTATTGGGAGCTTATTTATCAAATCCGTGACTCTATCAATGATGGTTTTCGGAAAAGCGGAAGCGCCGTTGCCGTTCCAGTTGTCCTTAAGGTTGCCGATATTACGAAGCTTCTTGAGATTGTCTTCCCTGATGCTGTCTGAAGACAGAGTTGCAGCGGGCTTTGATGATGATCTTGAGATCAATGGGCCGGCATATGCCTGAAGCCGGTTTGCCCGGTTCAGATCATTATATTTTTCTTCGGAGATGATGACGACGTTTTTGCTCTGCTTACGTGACACAAATACAGCCTCCCCGTTATATGCCAGATCAAAGTATTTCTTTATATTGGATCGTATATCCATCTGTTTCGTTATTATCATAAGAACCTCACAAAATGACTAAAAACCGTACGCTTAATAGTATCATACTTGCTCTGTATGCAAAAGTCAATACTCGTCTTACCGACAGTTCATGGATAATACGCTTCTCCTTGTTTTCTCTTGTTTTTTGGCGTTTTTGTGTTAAAATGAGTTTTGCGAGTTTAACGGACGGAGGTTTTAAGTTATGATACCCAAGGATCCAAACATGCTTGTAAGTTATGTAAACCTGGGGCTTCGTGATAAATACGAAGACTTTGAGGATATGGCCGCAAGCGAAGGTTTTGATGCAGATGAGATCAAAGATAAGCTCAGGGCCGCTGGGTATGAATATAACGGACAGGCTTTCGTCAGTAGCGATAAGTAGTAAACGGAAAAGTCATAGGAGGTAAAGATGAGACAGAAACCAGTAGTTTTAATGGTGCTTGACGGTTACGGCATTTCCGATAACCATGAAGCAAATGCGATCTATATGGCGAATACGCCGGTAATGGATAAGCTTATGGCCGAGTGCCCTTTTCAGCGTGGCAATGCATCGGGCCTTGCAGTGGGACTTCCCGACGGACAGATGGGTAATTCCGAGGTAGGCCATATGAATATCGGATCGGGAAGGATCATTTATCAGGATCTTACGCTGATCACGAAGTACATTCAGGAAGGCGTGTTCTTTAAGAACGAGGAGCTCCTTCGTGCTATCAATAACTGTAAGAAAAATCATTCGGACCTGCATCTGTGGGGACTTCTTTCGGATGGCGGCGTACACAGTCACAACACCCATCTGTATGCTCTGCTTGAGATGTGCAAGAAGG
>ONRZ01000225.1 GCA_900320345.1 uncultured Lachnospiraceae bacterium
GTGCTCTCCTTTCATTTGATGATACTATGATATAAAAAGGAGAGCTTGCGGAATTGGATAAAATTGCTATTTCCAGTTAAACTAAACAGTAGTAGGATAGCCTGAACTGGATGTGATCAGAGCTATTGTTGATGCACGTACATCCCAGAATCTTACACAGAAAGAATTGGCAGAACGTACAGGGATTAATCAGGCCGATATCAGTAAATTGGAGAACGGTACAAGAAATCCTTCTGTAAATTTGCTTAAACGTATGGCTGATGGCATGGGTATGGCTCTTAGAATTGAATTTGTTCCTAAACAGCAGGTATAGACTAGCTGCGTTTCGGGCGTGGTTATCCGCTATTTTTTTGTGATTTTAATGAGGGAGATATGGACTTTTATACATACAAGTGTTATCATATTAAGTTAGCGATAGCTAACCGAGAACGCGCCGATAACTGACAGAAAATACAGGGTTATCACGAGGGAGATTGTATGGACGCAGAAAAAGCGATTGCCAAATACGGTAAGTATTATCGAACAGCTCTTAACGAGGGTGACAAAGTCTTTTTTAGGAGGAGATGCCATGCAGACCGAGAATAGCGAGCTTAAGAAGAAAACAATCAAGACCATGAAAGGGAAAGAGGCATTCAAAGGTGAGATCAGCAAACGGTTATCTTCGTCTGAATACGATAAGATATGGCGTGACGCACATAAGCGGCTGTATAAGATGTATTCGGAGCATCAGGATCTTCCCAAAGGAGTAGCTATGCACACGGATTCATTCATTTTCCCGGCGGCAGCCATATATCTTGCAATGAAGGAAGTGGATCCCGATATGGCCTATGATGTCATGAAGAAGATCATGGCGGAAAAATCGGATGAAAAAGGGCGAAAGATAGCGAAGTGCTGTGGCATTCCCGGATTTAAGAAGTTCTTTTTGCATATGTGGGATTCGCTGAGTCACAAGATGTTCGGAGAAACTGCGGGATTTAAAAACGTATTTTATCCCAGGGAGAAAGGGTGTTTCCGCATGGACATCACACAGTGCCCATATAATAAATATCTGACAGACTTAGGATGCCCGGAGTTAAACATCCTGTTTTGTGAGAATGACGTTCATATGTATGGCAATCTTCCCGGTCTTAAGTTCAGCAGAACAAAGACGATAGGAGCGGGCGATGACCTGTGCGATTTCAAGATGGAGCTTGTGAAATGAGATTTTTAACACATGGCAATGAATCGAACAAATCCATCCTGCTGATACATGGGATGGCCAATACATCCGATCTTTTTGATCCGCTTCTTCCGTATCTGAAGGATTATTATGTGATCGTCTGCGAACTTGACGGTCATTCAGCAAAAGAACAGGGAACTTTTGTATCGGTAAGGGATGCGGCAGAGAAGATTGAGAAATATGTGAAGGACAATCATGACGGCAAGCTGTACGGCTTGCTTGGATTCTCCCTTGGCGGCACGATTGCTACGGAACTGATCAGCAGGGGAAATATCGAAGTGGAACTGACGGTGCTGGATGCAGCGTTCGTGATCCGAATGGGGATCATGACCTATCCGTTCAAGTATCTGTTCCAGATTACCATATGGCTGATCGAGCATAATGTGCATATTCCGGATGCAGTTGTGGAGAGCATCATGGGAAAGGGAAACAGCGGTATCGTGGATACTCTTTACAAAGGTGTTTCTCTTAAGTCAATCGGAAATGCGGCTCTTTCATGCTACAAGTACGATATCAAGGATGGAATCAGGAACTATAAGAATCCGGTTGTTTACTGGAGAGGAGAAAACGAGCCGTATCCCGTAAAGAGCGCAAGGCTTTTAAGGAAATATCTGCCGCAGATGAGAGTTCGCGTATTCAAGGGCATGGGACACGGGCAGATGCTGAATGAACATACGGGAACCTATGCGAAGCGTTTGCTCGGTTTTCTGGAAGGAGAAGAGTGATGAAATATGCAGGTATGCCATCCGCAATGTGGATGCTCTATAAAAAGTCTTTTCGGAATCATCTGGTTTCAGATCTCGGATTTACGGATGATGCTGCAAACAGGATAACAAAACAGGCTAAACCAAAGTACAGAGGAGGATATGAAACGATAACAAAAAGCCTGCGGGTTGTTTCCCGCAGGCTTTTTAATAATGTTATCCTTCAATGAGGATTTGTTTCTTTTCAGGTATCTTCTCTTTATCCTTCTTAGGAAGGGTCAGATTCAATACGCCGTGCTTGAAGGATGCCTTGATGTCTTCCTCGGTGATATCTTCGCCGACATAGAAGCTTCTCTGCATCGATCCGGAGTAACGCTCCTGTCTGATCAGTTTGCCCTTCTTATCCTTCTCATCCTTATCCAGACCCTTGTTTGCGCTGACTACCAGATATCCGTTGTTCAGCTCCAGACCGATCTCTTCTTTTTTGAAGCCGGGCAGGTCGATATCTACTTCGTAGTGATCGTCATGCTCATGAACATCGGTCTTCATCATCCTGTCGGCGTGTCTGCCGTACAGCTTTCTTTCGGTTCTGTCCAGATCTCTGAAATCCGGGAATGCGAACCAGTCGTCAAATAAATCTTCTCCAAAAATACTAGGTCTTAACATAATGCTTACC
>ONRZ01000224.1 GCA_900320345.1 uncultured Lachnospiraceae bacterium
GCCATCAATAATGTTATGGACAAGGCAGGAGATGTTGTAGACAAGGTTAAGGAAGAAGTAAACAACCTTTGATTAAGGAGTGCATATGCAGGCACATATTCTTGTTGTTGAAGATGAAGAAAAACTCGCAAGATTCGTTGAGCTTGAGCTGGAACATGAAGGCTATAAGGTAAGCAAGGCATTCGACGGCAGAACGGCTCTTGAAATGGCCGGCAGGGAGGAATACGATCTGATACTTTTGGATATCATGCTTCCCGAGCTCAACGGACTTGAGGTTCTAAGGCGTCTTAAGCAGGATGGCAGGGATATCGCGCCTGTTATTCTTGTCACGGCAAGGGACGCCGTCATGGATAAGGTATCCGGGCTTGATGCCGGAGCGGTCGATTATATAACCAAGCCCTTTGCGATAGAGGAACTGCTTGCAAGGATCAGGGTAGCGCTTAAGATGCATTCAAGGCTCACCGATCTGGAGCAGCAGAGCATACAGGCCTCGGCGGGGTCGGTAAATACAGATGAAAAAGAAGCCTTAGCGGAAGGCGAATATACATGGAATAAGCTGACGCTTAATGATAAGAAGCACACTGTTAAGTACGACGGACATGAGATAACCCTTACAAACAGGGAATTCCTTATGCTAAAGACGCTTCTTGAGAATAAGGATATCGTAATGACGAGGGATACCCTGCTTGAGAAGGTGTGCGGCTATGATTATATCGGGGAGACGAATGTGGTCGATGTCTATATCCGTTTCCTTCGCTCGAAGATAGATGAGGTATATGATATAAAGATGATACAGACAGTCAGAGGAGTGGGATATGTCATCAAGTCTGAATAATTCGGAAACGGGACGGATGACATCTATAACCCGCAGGATACACGGGCTGTGGGTAAGAGAGAAGCTTAAGAGGATATTTTACGAAGATCTGCTGATCGCGGTCATAATGCAGATATTCTTTGTCATATCAAACGCATACAGAAGTTACGGTGACCGGTTTATTTCCCATTATTCGGACAGATGGAGGGAGGTTGAAACGCTTCCCGGCAGGGAAAGCTTCGATGAGTTCCTCGATATCATAAGTGAACTGTTCACGGCGCAGTCCATGAGAATGTTCTATATTTATATGGGTATCGCACTTTTTGCGATGCTTACGGTCCAGCTTCTCGCTTTACTTATAGAATATCCGTTTGATAATAAGAAGATAAGGAAAATACTGCGCCCCATCAATGAGATCGCACTCAAGGCAGATGAACTCTCAAGGATGACCTTTGATGATGAGGATAAATACAGGGTCATCGAGGACGCGATAAGCAATCTGGAACCCGGCGAGAACGAGAAGTTGAGCTTTAATAATTCCGATCTGCAGGGTGTGGAAGCTGCCATGAACAACCTTCTTACAAGAATGAGGGAGAGTTACAGGCAGCAGGCGCGTTTTGTGAACGATGCATCACATGAACTGAGGACGCCGATAGCGGTCATCCAGGGATACACGAGCATGCTGGAACGCTGGGGGCGTAATGATGAGAAGGTCCTTGAGGAGTCGATAACCGCGATCTCCCATGAAGCCGAGCATATGAAGCATCTCGTGGAACAGCTGCTCTTCCTTGCAAGAGGCGACAGCGGCAAAACGGTCCTTGAACTTAAGGAAGTGTCCTTAAATGCGATGATGCAGGAAATATACGAAGAATCGCTCATGATAGACGAGTCGCACCCGTACAGATACAGGGCTGCGGAAGAGGATATCAGCATTGAAGCCGATGAAGGGCTTTTGAAGCAGGCAGTGAGGATCCTCATAGATAATGCGGCAAAATATACCGCGAAGGGTGATGAGATCATCCTGTCGGTAGGAAAGACCGATAAAGACAGGCCGTACTTAAGGGTACAGGATACCGGTATAGGAATGGCGGACGCCGATATGGAGCATATGTTTGAACGCTTCTATCGTGCGGATGAGGCAAGGAACACGGAAGGTACGGGCCTGGGACTTTCGATAGCCAAATGGATAGTTGATAAACATAAAGGTCATTTCGAGATAACCTCGGTGACCGGTCTCGGAACAAGGATAAGCATAGTCCTGTAGGATGCGCTTATCCTTGTTTTATTTTATGATATAATACACTTTGAGATAATGCGGAAGGACTGGCAATATGCGGGAACTTAAGACAATAGCACACATATATACGGATTTTCCGGAAAAATTCGGCCTTCCGAGACAGAGCGGGATAGTTAAGGAACTGACGGGAAGGATCGAATTTGAACCTCCGTACCGTAATCCCGATGCCGTAAGGGGACTAGAAGGGTTTGATTATCTGTGGCTGCTGTGGGGCTTTGAGGTCGGTGAGGATAACGGATTTAAGCCGACGGTCCGCCCGCCGAGACTTGGCGGTAACGAGAGGATGGGAGTGTTTGCGACGCGCTCTCCTTTCCGTCCGAACCATATCGGTCTTTCGTCGGTTAAGTTAGAACATATCGATATGACGGACAAAGGTGCCGTTTTATATGTGTCCGGTATAGATATGCGGGATAATACGCCGATTTATGATATAAAACCGTACTTAAGCTATACGGATTCGCACGAAGGTGCAAGGAGCGGGTTCGTCAAGGATGCGGGGTCGACGGCTCTT
>ONRZ01000222.1 GCA_900320345.1 uncultured Lachnospiraceae bacterium
CTGCATATGGAAGACGGGGATGAGATAAGTATCGTTACCGGCTGATTTGTTCAGTAAGGTTTGTGAAATTTGGTAAAATTGTGCAAAATTTAATCTATTTTGCACAATTTTTATTCACAATTTTACATCATTATGGTATACTATTACATAACAAATCTAAGACATGTAACAATTTTCCCAAAAGTATGTGAATTAATTAACGATTTACACGCTTGGGTGATTGTTGCAAATAAAACACAAGACAAGAGGTGATAGCGTGATAAAGAAAGAAATGATTGCCATGCTTCTTGCCGGAGGGCAGGGAAGCAGACTGGGAATCCTCACATCCAAGGTAGCCAAGCCGGCCGTATCTTTCGGCGGTAAATACCGGATCATTGATTTTCCCTTAAGTAACTGTATAAATTCCGGTGTAGACACGGTGGGTGTTCTTACTCAGTATCAGCCGCTTCGGTTAAATACGCATATCGGTATCGGTATCCCGTGGGACCTTGACAGGAACCAGGGCGGAGTTACCGTTCTGCCTCCTTACGAGCAGGTGGGAAATACCGAATGGTACACCGGTACGGCTAACGCTATCTATCAGAACATAGACTACATGGAGATGTTCAATCCGGACTATGTGCTCATCCTGTCGGGTGACCATATCTATAAGATGGACTATGAAGTGATGCTCGACTTCCACAAGGCTAACAAGGCTGAGGTTACGATCGCCGTTATGCCCGTTCCCATGGAAGAGGCCAAGAGGTTCGGCATCATCATAGCTGATGAGAACAAGAAGATCCTCGACTTTGAGGAGAAGCCGGAGAACCCGAGGAGTAACCTGGCTTCTATGGGTATCTACATCTTCAACTGGAAGACACTTAAGGAGTCCCTCATAGCAATGGCCGACCAGCCGTCGCTTGACTTCGGTAAGCATATCATCCCGTACTGCCATAAGAAGGGCATGCCGGAATACGCATATGAGTTCAACACTTATCGATATCATCCCGGAGTTCAATCTCTACGAGGAATACTGGAAGATATATACAAAATCGGATACGCTTCCGCCGCAGTATATCAGCAAGGACAGTGTGATCGAGAAGAGTATAATCGGTGAAGGCAGCAACATCTACGGCAAGGTGTTCAATTCCGTTATAGGCTGCGGAGTCACGATAGGCAAGAATACGGAAGTCCATGACTCGATCATCATGAACGAGGCTGAGATCGGCGACGACTGCAGGATAAACAAGGCGATAATCGCAGAGAATGCCAAGCTCGGCAGCAAGGTCGTACTCGGAGACGGCGAGGAGAAGGAAAATGAAACGGATCCTACTATATACTCGCACGGACTTGTTACTATCGGAGAATGGTCGGTGATACCGGACGGTATAACCATAGGTAAGAACAGCATGGTTTCCGGAATTACAGAAGTTTCGGATTATGAAAACGGCAGGCTTGACAGCGGCAAGACTTTTGTAAAGGCGGGTGATTAAATTTGAGAGCGATAGGACTTATTTTAGCAGGTGGTAACAGTTTCCGCATGAAGGAGCTGTCGCAGAAAAGAGCGATCGCGGCTATGCCCGTTGCCGGAAGCTACAGAGCTATTGATTTTGCACTAAGTAACATGAGTAATTCCCATATCGCGAAGGTAGGTGTACTCACACAGTACAACGCAAGGAGCCTTAACGAACACTTAAGTTCATCCAAGTGGTGGGATTTCGGACGTAAACAGGGCGGTCTGTTCGTGTTTACGCCTACGGTAACGGTTGAGAATAATTTCTGGTTCAGGGGCACGGCAGATGCTATCTATCAGAATCTGTCCTTCCTTAAGAACAGTCACGAGCCATATGTTGTGATCGCAAGCGGCGACGGAATCTACAAGATGGATTACAATAAGCTGCTTGAATATCACATCGAGAAGAAGGCTGATATAACGGTCGTATGCAAGAACGTTGATCTTGAAGACGACGCAGAGAGATACGGTATCCTCCGTCTTGACAAGGACAGCCGTGTGGAAGAGTTCGAAGAGAAGCCCATGGTGGCAAGATCGAACACGATATCCTGCGGTATCTACGTTATAAGGAGAAGGCAGCTGATCGAGCTTATCGAGAAGTGCGCCGAGGAGGACAGGTTTGATTTTGTAAGAGATATCCTTATCCGCTATAAGAACATCAAGCGGATCTACGGCTACAAGCTGGATACATATTGGAGCAATATTGCATCGGTTGAGGATTACTACAGGACCAATATGGATTTCCTCAAACCCGAGGTACGCAACTATTTCTTCAGAACTTATCCGGATGTGTACAGCAAGATCGACGATCTGCCGCCGGCAAAATACAATGTCGGCACCAGCGTCAAGAACAGTCTTGTTGCCAGTGGCTCTATAATAAACGGTACGGTTGAGGATTCCGTGATCTTTAAGAAGGTATTCGTAGGGAATAACTGTGTGATCAAGAATTCGATAATACTCAACGATGTGTACATAGGTGACAACACATATATTGAGAACTGTATTGTTGAGAGCAGGGATACTATAAGGGCGAACTCGTACTACAAGGGGGAAGACGAGATCAAGATCGTCCTTGAAAAGAATGAGAGGTATGTCTTCTAAAAATAAGGAGAGAAAAGGAGAATGTAACAAAAAATGAGTATTACAGATGTGAGGATCAGGAAGATCGATCAGGACGGCAAGCTTCGTGGTGTGGCATCAATAACTATTGACGATGTGTTTGTAGTTCACGACATCAAGGTGATACAGGGTGACAGAGGATTGTTTATAGCAATGCCTTCGCGTAAGACAGCAGAGGGAGACTACAGGGATATCGCACATCCTATCACATCGGAGGCGCGTGATAAGATACAGACGGCGATACTTGAGGCATACGAGAAGGCTGAAGAATAGCTTGAATTTGAGACATAACCGCAATCATGATCACAGCCCTTTGATATATGATATATCAGAGGGCTGTGTTTTTACTTTCGGCTGTCATTACTAAATGGTATAATAAGAAAAGAATCCTAAAGGATTCTCATGATGTCTCAAAGCCGACGGGAAGTATAAATATGTTTGGATTTGGAAAAGAGAAGAAGAAAATGTATATAATAGCGGGACTTGGAAATCCGAAGCCTGAGTATATGCACACGAGGCATAACGTTGGCTTCGATACCATAGACATACTCGGGGATAAGAATGATATAAGCGTCGAGACACTTAAGCTGCGCGCGCTCATAGGTAAGGGGATGATAGCGGGGCAGAAGGCCATCCTTGTAAAACCGCAGACTTTCATGAACTTAAGCGGTGAGAGCATACGCCCGCTGGTTGACTATTTTAAGATAGATGTAAAAAGCGAACTCATCGTCGTATATGACGATATCTACCTTGAACCCGGAAATATCCGCATAAGGAAGAAGGGCAGCGCAGGCGGTCATAACGGCATGAAGAGCATAATAAACCACCTCGGTACCGATGAATTCATGCGGGTACGCGTGGGCGTCGGTGAGAAGCCGAAGGGCTACGATCTTGCGGA
>ONRZ01000221.1 GCA_900320345.1 uncultured Lachnospiraceae bacterium
ATCACCGATCCTGAGAGCATGAAGGAACTTGATGATGTTGATGCATCGACGGTCATAAACTGTGCGGCCTGCGTAAAGCATTTCACCCAGGATGACACTCTGGACCGCATAAATGTAGGCGGGGTTGAAAACCTCGTGGAGCTGTGCGTGCGCTCGGGAAAGCGTCTTGTCCAGATATCAACACTGAGTGTTGCGGGTGAGATGGCGGAAGAAGACCTTACGATCCTGAAGGAAGATATGCTCTACTTCGGTCAGAATGTCGAGAACGATTACGTCCGCACGAAATTCATGGCAGAAAGGGTAGTCTTAAATGCCCGCATAAACAGAGGCCTCGATGCTGTGATCCTGCGTGCCGGAAATCTTATGGGAAGGAATTCGGACGGAGAATTCCAGATCAATTTTGAGACGAATGCCTTTATGCGTTCACTGTGGGCTTATATACAATTGGGCCAGTGCCCTTATACAATACTTGAGCAGCCTGTTGAATTCTCGCCGATCGATTCCGTTGCGGATGCCGTTATCACGCTTGCGGGGGTTGACAGCCGTTTCAGTATCTTCCATCTTAACAATAACCATACGGTCACATTTGGAGATATTTTAAGCGTTATACAAAGATACGGTTTTGATGTGGAAAATGTTCCGCAGGAAAGGTTCGACCGGACACTTGCGGAGGCATCGAAGCATGGAGAAGACAGCAGGACTGTCCTTTCGCTTGTCGCATATGCAAACAAGGAAGGCGATAACTTAAAGATGGTCGAAGCGGATAACCGGTTTACGACAAATGCATTGTTCAGGCTCGGCTTTAAGTGGCCGATCGTTGATGATGCATATCTGGAAAAACAGCTAAGGTCTCTTGATACGCTCGCCTTTTTTGATAAGGACTGACGGAAGAGGACAAACTGCAGGCAGAAAAGTGCTTTTTTGGAGAAAAGATGGCCGCGATAAAAACAGAATTCAGCGAATTTGTTGCAAGTGACATTAAGAAATACGAGGGTGTCAGGATCCCGGGCCCAGCTACAGCATCATTTCAGATTATGAGAAAAGGATGAAGTATGCGATGGAGCGCGGGGATGGCCCATGGGATATAACGGATGAGCGCATAATGGTGGAGAGGATGTACCCCGAAGGGTATATGATCATAAACGGCCATCACAGATGGGCGGCGGCGCTGAGGCTTGGCATAAAGAGGGTGCCCATTAAGATCTTAAATCTCACGCATGAGGACGACATTATAAATATCATCGAGAGGTCTGAGAATAACAAGAGGGCTGCCATCGATCTTGATGATCTGATCTTTGTAAACGAAGCCGAATATCCCGCAGAGAAAAAACTTCCTTACCTTGCGGACTTAAGATATAATAAAAAGAGGATCCGGCTTGGTTTCCCGGCTCTTTGCAGGTTCCTTCAGTCCCGGGGATATGATGTATGGGTATTCACATCGGAATTTTGTTCGGTGGATCATATAGAGAGACTCCTTAAGAGATATCATATAACTCCGGATGGAATAATAACGGCTTCGGGAAGGATAGAGAAGACCGAAGAGAATAAGAAAAAGCGCATCAGGGAGATGATGAATAAGAAGTATATAAGGACCATCACCCTGTATAACGATCTTATGATAGTCGTAAACAGTCAGACAGGTGACTCGGATCAGATCTTGAGAAGGCGGTCAAGGGGCTTGAAGAAAACAAAGGATAACAATGCCGGAAATATCAATAACAGGATGCGCGTTTCCTTCGATCTTGATGAGGTCCTGTTTGTTTATCCGGAAACGCATAAGACGGAACCGCCTCTTAAGTTCCCGTTTAACAGGATCTACAAGGAGAGGCTGCGCCTGGGTACGCCGCGTCTTATAAACCGTCTTCAGGGTCTGGGGTATGAAGTATGGGTGTACACATCATCTTTTCGCTCCGAAGCATATATAAAAGGCCTGTTCCGTCACTACGGCGTTCGTTTTGACGGTATAGTGAACGGTACAAGGCATCTTAAGGAAGTCCAGAGGGACAATAAGATCACATTACCGCAGAAGGTACCGAGCAGATACAGGATCTCACTTCATGTTGATGATGAATCGGTCATATGCACACTGGCGAGGCAGTACGGGTTCAACGCATACCAGCTGGATGCGCAGGATGATGACTGGGAAGAGAAGATAGTGGAACGCGCGGAACAGATAAAGAAAAGAGAATTTTCATGAGAAGAATGGAGGGACAGAAATGAAAAGAAGACTGATTGCGATCCTCATGGCAGGAGTTATGGTATTGGCGACGGGATGTTCGGCCAATGTCAGTGTGGATCCCGATACGGGAGTGTTATCGATCGACGGAAAACCGGTCAATGAACTCATGAAGAACATTGATCCCGATGTACTCAAAGGAGTATCCGGATCGGAGAACAGCATCGAAGAAAACGATACTGATGAAGACGGCGGCGATGAGAAGGATGATAATGTCACCGAATATAAAGGCGGCTTAAGGATAGTTTATCCGGATGAATTTAAAAATGCGGCCGGAGTCGTAACTGCATTTTCCGGAGATCTGGAAAGAGGCGTATATATAACGGAATTACAGTATTTCGGAGTTCCGGAGGAATGGATAAAGGAAGCTATAGATATAGATGATCCCGATCCCGAGGATGTACAGAAATATAAGGATACCCAAACGGTCCTGACCTACGTGGTATCCATCGACGGCGATCGTGATAAGGAGACACTGGAGGAGATACTCCGTGATAATCTGTCCGATGAAGAGAAGGAGGGGTTCAGCGGTAAGGATCTGAAGGAGTTATGCAAGGTCGATGATTGTACCTTCTACAGGGTGACTACTTTTGACGGACGCAGAGTTGAAAATCTTGATGAGGATTTTGCCGAAGAATACGATAAATTATATGGCATGCTTGATGATGTTCTTGAAAACGCGGAATACTTTAAGCCTGTACACCCGTATGCGGATATGATCGGTAAGAAGATCGAATTTACGACCACCGATATGGACGGTAACGAGATAACAAGCGAGGAGATATTCTCGAAGAATAAGGTCACCATGATAAATGTATGGGCAACCTGGTGTATCTGGTGTGTTGAGGAGCTTCCCGATCTTAATAAGATGAACGAAGAGCTTGCAAAGAAGGACTGTGCGATAATCGGACTCCTTGGTGACGGGACCGATGAAGAAGCTATAGAAGAAGGCAAGCGTATCCTTGAGGAAAAAGGCGTCACATATCTTAACATCCTTCCGTGGGAAGGCGCGGTCGAGGATGTTTTCAGGATGGAAAGCTGGCCCTCATCGTTCTTCGTAGACAGTGAAGGAACGATAATTGAACTGCCTGTTATAGGTGCAAGTATGGATGCTTACGAGGAAACGTTCGATCTGATACTTAATGGTGATGAGCCGGAAAGTAAAACAGAGACCGGGACAGAGGCCGAACCCGGGGAGAACCCGTCCGTTACCGCAAATGACGTAAAGCAGTACAGG
The DNA here is from genome assembly GCA_900320345.1 of uncultured Lachnospiraceae bacterium. Taxonomy (GTDB): domain Bacteria; phylum Bacillota; class Clostridia; order Lachnospirales; family Lachnospiraceae; genus UBA2868. Next base: position 3,474 of record ONRZ01000221.1, read on the forward strand.
GTATATGTGACCGATACGGAAGGAAACCCTGTTAAGGGTGCAATGGTACAGATGTGCGATGACAGTACATGCAGGGTCGGCAATACGGACGAGGACGGACTTGCCGTATTCGAGGTCAAGGAGGAGAAATACACTGTTCACGTTCCCAAGGTTCCCAAGGGTTATAAGAAAGTTACCGGGGAATATGAGATGCCGGACGAATACAGTGACCTTCATATCGTGATCGAAAAGGAATAAAAATGGACAGATCAAGGCTATATATGTCAGTACAATCTATTATATGCATTTTGGCCGTTATCCTGTTAACCGGAGCTGCCATAGGGATATACGGTAAAGGAAAGGCGGCAAAAGCCGAAGATCCTACGGCTTACATTTACACAAGGGAATCTGCCGTGAGTGCGGCAGCACCGGGTGTATTTATGCTGATCGCAGGTTTCGGATTTTCGATAGCCGGCGCAGTGATGGGAATACGTGATGAAAATGACGATAAGCCAGTTCCTGCCGATGTATGCAAAGACGCGATGAAGCGTGCGGCCGATGCTCATGCCGCAAAAAAGCCGGAGGAAGCAGCTGCGGGAAAAGGCAGTATGTATAAAGTAAGGCTTGGCGTTCTGATCGTTGCCCTGATATTTATTATTGCCGGTATGGTAAACGGTAACATGAAGGATATCCTTATAAAGGCGATCAATATCTGCACCGAATGCATAGGGTTGGGATAAAGCTTAGAGAACTGACAGGATAAGACAAGT
>ONRZ01000292.1 GCA_900320345.1 uncultured Lachnospiraceae bacterium
GATTTGGCTGCGTCTATGTATTTTCTGTCCTCTCCGCTGCGGGTATGCTTTACCACCTTATTATCCGCAGGCCTTCTGTAATATTTTGATGCTTCACTCTCGATAGCCCCGATTAGCTCCGATACCTTAAGCGGCATCTCAAGCTTGACCGCTTCATCCGGATATTCTTCGTTCATAACGTTGCGTGACAGGATTATCAGCCTGAAAAATCTGGGTATACAATCCTGTAGCTCAACAAAGCTCATATCCGTAAGCCGGCTTCCGCATATAATGACCCCGTCATCCATACGGCAGCTCTCGCTCAGTGCCTCTGCCGCAGACGAGCATACAAGATCAGGCCGGTAACAGCCCATACAATACCCGTCATCCGGCAATCTTTTTACAGCTTATACAGATACTTTTCAATCTCCCACGAAGATACTTCGCGCATATAACTGTCCCACTCATCCATCCTTGTTCCTGCATATATCCTTGCAAAATCACTGCCCACCACTTCAGCTATGAACGGATCGGCTGCTGCACACTTCACTGCCTCCTTAAGATCATGAGGAAGATCGTTGACATTTGCTATGGGCAGACGTATCGGGATATTTGCTCCGTTGCCGTCTTCTATACCCTGTAAACCGGCAGAAATACACAGTGCAAGTGCAAGATACGGATTCGCGGAAGAGTCCGGAAATCTCAGTTCTATGGCAGGTTCAAACAATCCTTCCCTGATCCTTATATAAGTGGTGCTTATATCGTGATCTGGCTTTACCTTCGCATCATCGAGAGCCAAAAGGATCCTCTTATATGAGTTAACCGTGGGATTGGTATATGCACTGAGAGCGGCTGAATGCTTAAGTATCCCGTTTATGAAATCTCTTGTTTCACCGCTCACAGAACCCTGCATCCCGTCCATTATGTTCTTATCATCCTTATATACCGTGAAATTCAGGTGCATACCCGAACCGGCTTCTTCAGTCCTCGGCTTTGGCATAAACGTTGCATACAGTCCGAACCTCTTTGCTATGGAACGTACGGCAAACCGGAAGGTCATTATCGCATCGGCAGCCGCCAATGTATCCGATTCCTTAAAATCTATCTCATGCTGCGCAGCCGCCGCTTCATGGTGTGACGACTCTATCTCAAAGCCCATCTGTTCAAGCAGCAGTACCATCTCGCGCCTTGCATTTTCTCCGAAATCGACCGGACCGACATCCATAAGCCCTGCCTGCTCATGTGTGATCGTTGTCGGAAGTCCGTCCTCATCAAGATGGAACAGGAAAAATTCGCACTCGGGACGGATCATGAATGTATAGCCCTTTGACTGCGCCTTCTCTATTACTTTTTTCAATATGGTCCTGGAACTCATTTCAAACGACCTTGCCCTGCTGCGGACGCCACGGAAGTATTGTAAATGTATCATAATCGGGTTTAAGTATCAATTCACCGTCATACGGACATGTTCCGTCAAACATCACTCCGCCGTCTATTCTGTATTTATCCACCAGAAGCTTCGGAAATTCCGTGGCCGTTACGGCTACGTTTTTAAGGTATCCGGACATGTCGGTAAACTGCAGACGTATAAATTCAACGCCTTCTTCTTTGATCTTATTGAGTATTTCTTTTGCTGTTTCCATGTTTTCCTCCGATCATATATTTGATGTATTAACACAGTTATCTTCCGAAAAATTCAGCAGGTTCGTCAATTCACGGTGCAAAAGCAAGCGCCGCCTCCACAAGTCCCGCAAACAGCGGATGAGGTGCATCGGGGCGGGATTTGAACTCGGGATGTGCCTGAGTCGCAAGGAAATACGGATGCTCCTTAAGTTCGATCATCTCAACTATCCTGTCGTCCGGAGATGTTCCCGACAATACCATTCCCTTATCTTCCAGTTCTTTTCTGTACTCATTGTTCACTTCATATCTGTGGCGGTGTCTTTCGTATATTATACCGTTTCCGTCTCTTATCTTATCATTATACAGTGAATATGCCTTTGTACCTACCCTCAATTTACACGGATAAGCTCCGAGCCTCAATGTACCTCCGAGATTTTCAACACCTTCCTGATCCGGCATTATGTGTATCACCGGATGTCCGGTATCGGGATCAAACTCCGTGCTCGATGCATCCTTGTAACCGAGGACGTTTCTGGCAAATTCGGTTATCGCAAGCTGCATTCCGAGACAGAGTCCCAAAAACGGGACATTATTTTCGCGTGCATAACGTATCGCAAGTATCTTGCCCTCGATCCCTCTTGTACCGAAACCACCCGGTACCAGAATACCCTGAAGATCATGCAGGTATTCATCAAGGTTGTCCGGTGTCAGTTCCTCCGAATCGATCCAGCGGATCTTAACCTGAGTCTTATTTGCTATCCCTCCGTGATTAAGTGCTTCCACCACACTTAAATAAGCATCATGCAGGACAACATATTTTCCCACCAGACCGATCTCCACGATATGCTCGGGATTGTGAAAATCCTCAACCATCTGCCTCCACGCCTCAAGGTCGGGCTCGGGACAAGGCAGCTTAAGACATTCGCAAACAGCCTGGGCGAACTTTTCCTCTTCAAGCATCAAGGGTACTTCATAAAGTGATTTCGCGTCAAGATTCTGAAGCACATGCTCCTTCTTCACGTTACAGAACA
>ONRZ01000220.1 GCA_900320345.1 uncultured Lachnospiraceae bacterium
TCATCCGGATTCTTGATCGTATCGTCCATTATATAAACGAGTATTATCATCACTATCGCCAAAAATGCTCCGACCGCACCGCCTATCGCAGTATCCTTAACTACCTTGGGCGACGACGGTTCTTCGGGAAGATCGGCTTCCTCAACGACGTTTACCGCCTCGGTGTTCATGACCGCCGAAATATGTTCCGATGCGGAATTACGGATGGAATCCGCTATAGCCCTTGCCATCTCGGGACTTGAATCCTCGACCGTTATCGTTACTATTCGGGTATCTGTGGGAACGTCGACGCTTATCTTCTTCTTAAGTTCCTTATTGTCGATATCAAGCGAAAGTTCCGACCTGACCTCGTCAAGCACCGGCCGGCTGGTAACAAGTTCCTGATAGTCCTTCGTAAGCTGCGTTCCTGTCTGCAGGTCGGAATAGGTCAGCGTTTCATTGCTCTGGCGGTTGATGATATACATCTTGGTAGTGGATTCATACTTCGGAGTTATAACATATACGCACAGCAGGAAGGTTATTATGCCTGCCAGCGCACCGAAGATTATTATCATCCACAGCCTGCTCATCAGCACGCCGATAAGCTCCACAAGATCTATCTCTATCTCGTCGGATTGCATCTGGTTTTTCGGTTCCATCTGAATATCTACCTCTGTATATATTGTAAGTGAATGCTAGTATAAGGGCTGGTTTTTTATTATATGCACCGCATTTGCATACAGGATCTCAGCCGCATATTCTTCACTGCATTTTCTGATTATATGATCGGCACAGTCAGCCATTTCGGGCTTCCTTCCGCCCATGCTGTGCGCGTCCGTTCCTATAAAATGGATCCACTCCTCCTTAAGGAGCTTCTTCACAAAATGTCTTATCTTCATCCCGCCTTCACCGGCGATCGTTTTTGAATTGACCTGGATATATGCCCCGTTGTCTATAAGATCCCCGACGTAGGAAGGATCCCTTATAAGACAGTCATAACGCTCAACATGCGCAAGCACCGGATAATAACCGTGGCTGCACAGGTTCTGCACCGCTTCGAGCAGTTCCCGTTTCTCAACGGTCGTTGAAAATTCAAGCAGAACATAGTCGGAATCGGCAAGCGTGTGAACCCTGCCTTCCTCTATCCATTCAGGAACACTGGGATAATAGTAGATCTCATTGCCTATGAACAGCTTCATATCCGGATGCTGCTGCATTGAATACTTCTTAAGCTCCTCAAAGGTCTCATCTATGACTGCCCTCTCGGTCTCAACATAACCCCCATGATAATGCGGAGTCAGAATGATAGCCCGAACGCCTTCTTCATAGGCATAATCGAGCATCGCCATAGACATATCCATGCTCCTTGAACCGTCATCCACTCCGGGGAGTATATGACAGTGCATATCAAGATAAAACATTCCCTCACTATCCCCTTATGCTGCCTGTAAGTGTTAAAACAGGCCAAAAACGCTCAATTTCACTACATCGGATCCCTACAACAGTATATTACACATGCTCATGCTATGCAAGGATTAAGCCCGCGCATGACAATACAGGAGTCACTCAAGAGCCTCCGTCATCCTGTCCCAGGAGAATCTGTATTCCCGCTCACTTATGCCCTTAATATATCTGTCCTTCCTGCCTTCATCGAAGTATTTGCAGATCGCGTCGGCCAGAGCATCATCATCAAAAGGCGGCACTATCATGCCCGTCACATCATCCTCTACCACCTCGGGCAGTCCGCCCACATCCGTTACTATCACGGGCTTGCGGAACCCGTAGGCTATCTGGACTATGCCGCTCTGCGTCGCGGATTCATAGGGAAGTACCACGAGATCTGCGGATGAGAAGTATTTTTCCACCTCTTTATCCGGCACATAACCGTCTATCAGTTTGATGTCTTCTGCTATTTTAAGCTCATCTATGAGTGTCAGGTATTCTTCCCTGTTTCCGTCAAAATCGCCTACCACATAAAGCACCGGCACCTTCCTGTCCTTATACTGCTTCTCCTTAAGTATATGCACCGCATTAAGAAGATGCTTAAGCCCCTTATACTCACGCACGAAGCCGAAGAAAAGCATCATATCCTCATTATCCGGGATGCCGAGCTTCTCCCTCGCGCTGTGCCGGTCAAGGTTATCAAAATTGAACGCGCTGTATGTCGGATGTACCTGCACTTTGTAATCGGCATCCGGCTTGATCGACAGAAGATCCTTAACTTCGCCCTGCGCATGGAGGATGTATCTGTCCGCTCTCTTAAGCGCCATACGCGTCAGCTTTTTATCAAGCGGGAATCTCTCATGAGGGAAGACATTATGGCATATATACACTATCTCAATGCCCGCTCTTTTGATAACACCTGTCAGTATCCTGTAGCACGGCGCAAAATACGGATGCCACCACTGGATGATGACCTTTTCGGGCTTCATCTTCACTATTTTTCCCGCAGTCTTTAAGATACCCGCAGGGTTTGCAGTATTTATGAGAAATCTCGTACCCTCAACCTTAAAGGTATCGTTGCTGTAGTCCCTCTGCTCCCTCTTAAACAGGATCTTAGGATACTGCATCTTATACGAGATCATCTCTACGTCATGTGCCTTTGCAAGCGCACGGTACATAAGACCTGTGTAATGTGATATTCCGCCTTTATATGGATAGACGGGCCCTATGAGGACCCATTTACTTTTTTGCATCGGTTTTATCTCTTGTTTCCCATCCGTTTACTTTTGCTTCCGT
>ONRZ01000219.1 GCA_900320345.1 uncultured Lachnospiraceae bacterium
CAATGCAATCGACTGCATGGAAATATCTCCATCTGCAACGTACCAGAGATAGGATTTGATCGCTGCCATCCTGTTGTTGCAAGATGTGGCTTTGTGATCATTTTTCAGGTATGCAAGATACTCCAGCAAAAGATCCCGGGTACATTCTTCAAACTTAAATGATCTGATCGATATACCGCGTTCCTCATAAAGGTATCTTCGGAATACTGTCAGAGCATCCGAATACGTTTTGATCGTTTTATCGCTCTTTGCAGCCTGCTTTGGAAGATATACATTCAGGTACTCGTTGGTTTTTGAAAAGAACAGCGTTTTACATCCATGCATTCATACGTTTTACGACAAATGTGTGTCTCAGACTGTGGACAGTAGGCTTGTCCGGACAGGCTGAAGCAAAGGAGGTGGCATTCCATGCCTCATTGAAGCGCTTGTCAATGAGGCCGACAGACAGGAGGTTGTCCATTTCTCTTGCAGGAAAGAACCATACAGAACAATCATTGTATTTCACTTTCAAGTGTTCTGCATACCGGATCAGCAGCAACCGAAGATCGTCCGGAAGATAAACTATCCGGTCTTTATTGTCCTTACTGATTCTAATAAGCAATGTCCCTGACTGTAAGTCGACATCTTCTTTTTTCAGCTTTCGTGCTTCGGACACACGAAGGCCGCAGCAGAGAAGAAGGCGGAATAAAACACGGTACTCCATCGCAAGCCGGTGAAAAGAAGCTGCATTTACTCCGGGCTCATATTGGTCGATCTTTTCAAACAGGGCACTGATCTCCGGATCGCTCAATACGTGTATCTGTCGATGTTTACCCTGCGGCATATGGGCGGGGATATAAGCATCCTTTCCAATTGAAAGAAGGTACAAACTGAACTGCCTTATCACAGAGGCTTTTCCGGCGATCGTTACAGCGCAGCAGTTTTCAAAAGACCCAAGCCACGCATTCACCAGGCTTTTCGTGACTTCCGGGGGTGATATACAGCACTCGGTACAGAACCTGTCGAACTGGTGAAGCGTATGTTCTGAAGAATAATACTGGAAACCTGCATCATGTTTTTTCTGGATAAACAGTTCAATATCTTCGGCAAAACAACTGTAAAGTAATGTCTTCATAGCGGCTCAGACCTCCTCTCTTTTGATAGGAAGATCTGATAATGCAAGCGGACACAGCCTCATCCGTTCCTCATCCATAGACAGATATTTCATGACGCTTGTCGGATCAGTATGGCCCAGGGTGTCCATTACGCCGCTGGCACCAGCACCATTGCGAAGTATATTTGTCGCAAAGGTCCTTCTGGTGACATGGAAACCTCCGCACACAGCCTTTCTTTCAGGAAGGATGCTCCAAAGCGCGATCGTACATGTCTTCCCGGAGAGTTTTCCATAGGGTGCTTTGTGACGGATAAATACATAATCCGAACAAACTTGAGGCCGTCCTTTTTTGATATATTTGTAAATCGCATTACCTACAGAAACCGGCATTGGCAGCGTAAGAGATGTATTTGTCTTCTCCTGAATGATGGAGATGCTTCGGTTCTTCCAGTCGATATCACTGAGTTTCAGGTTGATGACATCGCTTGCACGGAAGCCCATTTTGATTCCCGTCATCACCATGGCGATCCGACGAAGTTCTATAGGGCTGTCATTGCATTCTCTGTACTGTTCGATCCTTTGGCACTGATCTTCCGTCAGGATATCCACGATCGTTTCTCCGGGAGCGCACCCGGGATCGATACATAAATGAAGATGCCTGCTTTTTATATAGCCTGTGTCTTCCAGGAAGATGATGAACCTCCGTATGATTCCGAGACATGTAGACTTTCCTTTGAAAGTCTCATGATGATCCTGAAGACAAAACTTTTGGAGGGTATCTGCGTCCAGGAACTCGAATCCGGAATAATTTTGATCCACGAGGTACCGGCATAAGCGAATGCAGGGATAACGGTAAGTGCGAATGGTGCTTTTATCATGGAATTCTCTCATTAACAGATCAAGAAAGTCTTCAATTCTTGATCTGCACCATCCCGGCAGAGCATCGATAGATGTTAAACCGTATGTATATTTTCCGGACGGAATGATATCACCGTTTTCGTAAAACTCTGAGAACAGATAAACCAGGCGTCTCCAATGCTTCCAGTTTTTTGGAAGAAAAGGCATAACACCCGAAAACCATGCTGAAGCGATTTCAGGATGGTAGCCGAGGGAGTGTATTTCAAGGAACAAATATAATACCGTCAACGCATGTTTTGCAGTTTTTAAGGAAGTAGAACCATAGCCATGCGATTTCAGCGTGTCTATGTAATCATCGATAGCAATGAAAAATTCATTGGCAGGAAAAGCCTTGCTTTCATTCGCTGCGGCAGCAATTCGTATTTTTAAAGGTTTATCGAATGCCTCCAGATCTCCAATATACGGAGCATACTTATCATTAAGAAAAACAGCGTATCCGACAGGGCATTTTTGCTGATCACTCATGAACTCAAAAAAACGGCGGGCATGCCCGAGATATGCAGCTCTGGTTTTGCCTGAAAAGCAGAAATCGGATGAACAGTATGAAATGATATCCGGATAGGAGATCTCCGAAACGGAGTTCCTGCCAAGATCCTCAAAAAAGAGCAGCATTCCCGCAAGTTTATTACGTGCCAGCACAAAAGAACGCGTCGTATAGTGGCCTTTACAGGAAAACAGATAGTCGTCGAGATCGAATCTCATCGATTCACACAAGCGATCGTATGTGGAACGATTCAGGTATAAACGACGGTCCGCCACAGTTCCGGTACTCTTTAATTCTTCGAGTTGCTGCATGTAAAGGTTCCAGATGCTGTATAACGGAACAGATTCCTTTTGCTTGATTTCGGATATCCAT
>ONRZ01000217.1 GCA_900320345.1 uncultured Lachnospiraceae bacterium
ACTTAAGATAAAGAATAATACAGATATTGTGACACCCGGGAATATCATCCCCGATAACTGGATCTACGTGCAGGACCGCAATGTGAAGATGGGACGTATCCAGGTATATAACAACTGGTCCCCTTATATGGTAAATGACAATGAGAACACGGTATGGATCGGTCTTGAGTATTTTGTAGACGAAGGTGATGAATTCTGGAACATGCAGGAGGAGGCTTTTTCGGAGTTTTGCATTAAGGAACTTATAAAGCTTGGATTCATAGATTCAAACGAAGATGTTCTGGACACACATATGGAAAAGGTTAAGAAAGCTTATCCCGCATATTTTGATACATATGATGAGATGGACAAGGTCGTCGGATATCTGTCCGGTATTGAGAATCTGTACTGTGTCGGAAGGAACGGACAGCACCGCTACAACAATATGGATCATTCGATGGTCACGGCTTTTGAGGCTGTAAAATGCATTGTTACGGGCGATCCGGACAAGACAGCCGTATGGAACGTGAACACGGAGAAGGAGTATCATGAAGAAAGTCCGGCCTGATGCGTATTCGCTCTTTTTGATGATATCGTTTGCAGGGACTATCCTGTACGACATGCAGCATTTTTATTTTAATACCAACGATGCAACGTTTCCTCCCTTTGCCTATCTGCTCTATTATCTGCTGTATAGGATAAATCCGAACTCATGGGCAGTGAATCAATGGAAGGAATGCAGGGACTATCAGTATAATCCGCTTGTCTATCTGATGCTTACGATCCTTCTGGTGCTTGTATTTAAGCTGGTAGTGGATAAGCTCCTGCCGCAGTACGGTAACGGAAGGAATCTCCTGCTTGTTATCGCGGTCGTATGTTCCGCGCCGATGATGGCAGGCGCGCTTGAACGGGGAAATATCTCGTTCCTGACCGCCGTAATGCTGCTTGGAGCACTTTATCTTAAGGATTCGGACACAGCGTGGAAGAGAGAGGCAGCGTTATTGCTGATCGCAGCGGCGTCGGGACTTAAGCTCTACCCTGCGATATTCGGAGTTATCTATATTGTCGAGAAACGCTATAAGGAAGGGATACGGCTGCTTGTATACGGCCTGCTGGTATTTTTGGTGCCGTTTATCTTCTGCGGCGGCATCCCGGGGCTTATCCAATATCTTAAGATACTTTTCTTTTTTGAGAACCAGGGCTACAGGAGCTGGACAAATGTAAGGAATTATCTGTTAAGCATATCGGATCTGCTCGGGCAGTATGAGAATTCGGCATATTTTGTAAAATACTTTAAGATAGCCGAAAACCTGTATCTTATATTCTGTGTTGTGAGTATGTTCAGGACTAAGGAAAAGTGGAAGCTTGCGCTTTATACCGCGGGTATCATGGCCCTGTACGTACCGTTCAGTTACAGATATACATCTGTTTACATGCTGATACCGCTCATCATGTATCTTAAGCAGGATAAGGAAAAACAGAAGATCATATATTCCGTGTTGTTCGCACTCACGTTCACGATACCGGTTTACGGTCTGCTGACACCGCTGGCGGCTGATTTTTATATATTTACGCCCATATATATTATGATGATATATTCATTTATTGAAGATTGGTGCAGGAAGAAGGAGAGATAAGATAATGAAGATCGGGTTTGATAACGAAAAATACCTTAAGATGCAGTCGGAGCATATAAGGGAAAGGATAGGCAAGTTCGGCGATAAGCTCTACCTTGAGTTCGGCGGCAAGCTGTTCGACGACTTCCATGCATCCCGCGTGCTCCCGGGTTTTGAACCTGACAGTAAATTAAGGATGCTTATGAAGCTTTCCGACCGTGTCGAGATAGTAATAGTCATCAATTCAAACGATATAGAGAAAAACAAGGTGCGCGGCGATCTCGGGATCACCTATGATGAGGACGTTATCAGGCTTATAAGGGAGTTCGAAGGCCGGGGTCTGTATGTGGGAAGCGTCGTGCTTACGCAGTTCAAGGGACAGGGAGCGGCAGAAGCTTTCCAGACACGAATGGAGAAGAGAGGCTATAAGGTATATCATCATTACAGGATAGAAGGATATCCGTCAAATGTTGCGCTTATCGCAAGCGATGACGGTTTCGGCAGGAACGACTATATAGAGACGACCAGGCCGCTTGTTGTGGTAACGGCTCCGGGTCCCGGCAGCGGCAAGATGGCCACCTGTCTGTCCCAGCTCTATCATGAGAATAAGAGGGGCATTAAGGCGGGCTATGCCAAGTTCGAGACTTTTCCGATATGGAACCTGCCGCTTAAGCATCCGGTCAATCTTGCTTATGAAGCGGCAACGGCGGATCTTAATGATGTCAACATGATAGATCCCTTCCATCTGGAAGCATACGGTGAGACCACCGTCAATTACAACAGGGATATTGAGATCTTCCCCGTGCTCGATTCGATCTTCGAGGGGATATACGGACATAATCCGTACAAATCTCCCACGGATATGGGAGTTAACATGGCGGGTAACTGCATTATAGATGACGAAGTATGCTGTGAGGCTTCCCGGATGGAGATAATCCGCCGCTATTATACAACCATCAACAATGTTGTCAATGAGAAGGCTTCGGAAAACGAGGTCATGAAGATAGAGCTGATCATGAAGCAGGCGGGGATCACGACGGATGACCGAAAGGTTACGGTGGCTGCCAACAAGAGGGCGGAGGATCTTGAGGTTCCGTGTGCCGCAATTGAATTGCAGGACGGGCGTATAATCACATCCAAGACCTCGGACCTTCTCGGAGCGTCCGCGGCACTCCTTCTTAATGCGCTCAAGGAACTTGCGGGCATCGATCACGAGCTGCATGTTATATCGAGGGAGGCTATCGAGCCCATACAGACTCTTAAGACAGAGTATCTGGGAGGCAGCAATCCCAGGCTCCATACCGATGAGGTGCTCATCGCCCTTGCAATGTCGGCCGTAAACGATAAGAACGCAAAGGCCGCAATGGAACAGCTCCATGCATTGAAGGGCTGCCAGGTACACACATCCGTAATGCTGGCGGATGTCGATATAAAGACATTTAAGAGACTGGGCGTGGATCTTACGAGCGAACCCGTAAAGAAACATGAGGTTAAGGAAGCATGACAAAAAACGATAAGGATGGTAATAGATCTATGGAAAAACCGGTACTTGTAATAATGGCAGCAGGCATGGGTTCGAGGTACGGCGGCTTAAAGCAGATAGATCCCGTGTTTAAGAAGGTCATTTTCGTGATAAAGAAGGAAAATGAGCAGGACTTTAAAAGCTGCATAGGAGATGTCGTTAAGGGGCATATCGAGGTTGAGTACGCTTTTCAGGAACTATCGGATATCCCCGCAGGACAGTCGATCCCCGAGGGAAGGGTTAAACCGTGGGGGACGGCTCATGCGGTCCTGAGTGCAAGGAAGCTTATAGACGGTCCTTTTGCGGTCATAAATGCGGATGATTTTTACGGAAGAGAAGCCTTCAGGGTGATCTATGATCATCTGTCGACAACGAAGGATGATGATAAGTACAGATATGCAATGGTCGGTTATGCGCTGAAGAACACGCTTACCGAGAACGGCTATGTGTCGCGCGGCATATGCAGCACTGATGATAACGGATATCTCACGGACATAGTCGAGCGCACACATATTGAAAAAAGGGACAACGGCGCGGTCTATACGGAGGATGAAGGAAAAACATATACGGATATTTCCAAGGACAGCATCGTGTCCATGAACATGTGGGGCTTTTCGAGAAGCTTTATAGATGAAGCGGAAAAGAGTTTTGAAAGATTTTTCGCCGAAACTGTTCCGAATAACCCGCTCAAGGCCGAATGTTATCTGCCGGGAGTTGTGGATGTATTGCTGAGGACGGGCAAGGCCAGCGTTAAGGTATTAAGGTCTAAGGACCGCTGGTTCGGTGTGACCTATAAGGAAGACAAACCGTTTGTAACGGAGTCGATAAGAGCACTTAAGGATAAGGGCGAGTATCCGGAAAGAGCACTTAAGGATAAGGGCGAGTATCCGGAGAGGCTGTGGTAGGAGACGAAAGGAGCAGCAAAATGAATCGAAGAAGAAAGATGATGAAGCCGATGTGCCTGATAATGGCGTTGCTGATAGCGGCATGCGATCCCGTGACCGTAAGTGCCGGAACGTTTAACGGACCGGAACAAGCAGCTGCTGTAGAGGTATTGAAGACAGATGACGGAATATCCGATGTCGGCTTATCCGATGAAAATGTGTCCGGGGAAATCGTATACGAAGACAGCCTGTCGGATGAAGACGTGCCGGAAAATATAGCATCCGATGGAGACATAACTGATGAAGGTGTGTCCGGGAATATAATAAAGGATGGTACAAATCAGGATAATACTGTATCAGGAGACAGTCTTCCGTATGGTCTTACCGGAAT
>ONRZ01000216.1 GCA_900320345.1 uncultured Lachnospiraceae bacterium
GCCATATCCTTCTGCCATTCAAGGATCTGCCTTAACCAGCTTAACTTCTCTGCTTCCTGCTCCTCGACCTTCTTACCGCTCGAGTTCTCCTTGTATTTCCAGTGCGCAGCGATACCGTATTCCGCGGTCCTGTGCATCTCATAGGTCCTTATCTGTATCTCAAAAGGCTGCCCCGTATGGGATATGAGCGTAGTATGCAGCGACTGGTACATATTAGCCTTCGGCATGGCTATATAATCCTTGAACCTGCCCGGGATGGGCTTATACATCTCATGTATTATACCGAGGGCTGCGTAACAGTCTTTTACTGTATCAACCATGATACGCACGGCGAACAGGTCGTATATCTGATCGATAGTCTTATCCTGGTTGAGCATCTTCTTATATATGCTGTAAAAATGCTTCACGCGGCCGTCTATCTCAGCCTTTATCCCGGCATTTGCGATATGCTGCCTTACTTCTTCGACTATTATCTGTACGTACTTCTCTCTCTCTGACTTCCTGATCGCGATCTTATCCACCAGATCGTAATATACATCAGGCTCAAGATACTTAAGGGACAGATCGTCAAGTTCCACCTTTACCTTTGAAATACCAAGCCTCATCGCAAGAGGAGCATAGATATCCATTGTCTCCCTTGCTATCTCCTTCTGTTTCTCCGGACTCATATGTTTAAGAGTCCGCATATTATGGAGACGGTCGGCAAGTTTTACCATTATGACGCGGATGTCCTTGGCCATCGCAAGGAACATTTTTCTTAAATTATCCGCCTGGAATTCAAGCTTATCCTCGTTGTACTGCAGCTTTTCGAGCTTGGTGACGCCGTCTACTATAAGCGCAACGTCGGAACCGAATTCCCGCTCAAGATCCTCGATCGTAAGTGCGGTATCTTCCACAACATCATGAAGAAGACCTGCCGCTATCGATTCCTTGTCAAGCTGGAGCTCCGCAAGTATCAGAGATACGCACAGCGGATGTATGATATAAGGCTCTCCGGAACGTCTTAACTGATCCTTATGAGCCTCACTCGCGACCTTATAAGCCTTCTCTATAAGCGTGATATCGTCGCTCGGATGATATTTTTTAACGCACGATATCAGGTCCTGATATAATTCCTCAGGACTTAAGTATTCCTTCATCGGCTCTATACGGCCGTCATCAAGGATGAGTTCGGTTGTCGTGCCTAACATTTCATCCATATCAATACCCGCCAAAGTACAAGACTGTAAAAAAATTGATAATATATTTTATACCCAGATCGGCGATTATTCAAGAAAATTCAATAAAATAAGAACTTTTATTTCCTATTTTATTCATTTCATGTTAAAATTGTACATTGTCGGCAATATGTGCAGGTAATTTTGTGTTTATATAAAGGAGAAAGACCATGATAAGTGCTAATAACGTAACCCTGCGTCTCGGTAAGAAGGCCCTGTTCGAGGACGTAAACATCAAGTTCACCGAAGGCAACTGTTACGGCCTTATAGGTGCGAACGGAGCAGGCAAATCCACCTTCCTTAAGATCTTATCGGGAGATCTTGATACAACAAACGGCGATATAGCCATAACCCCCGGACAGCGACTGTCGGTACTTGAGCAGGACCACTTCAAATATGACGAATACACGGTCATGGATACTGTTATTCTCGGTAACAAGCGGCTTTATGAGATCATGAAGGAAAAGGATGCGATCTATGCCAAGGAGGATTTCTCCGATGAAGACGGTATCCGCGCCAGTGAACTTGAAGCCGAATTTGCTGAAATGGACGGATGGGAGGCCGAATCAAATGCGGCTATGCTCCTTAACGGCCTGGGTATTGAAACCGAACTCCACTACTCCATGATGAAGGATCTTACGGGCGCACAGAAGGTCAAGGTGCTCCTTGCCAAAGCCCTGTTCGGCAATCCCGATATACTGCTCCTCGACGAGCCTACCAACCACCTTGATATGGATGCCATCGCATGGCTTGAAGAATTCCTTATAAACTTTGAAAATACTGTCATCGTCGTAAGCCATGACAGATATTTCCTTAACAAAGTCTGCACACACACTGCAGACATCGATTACGGCAAGATACAGCTTTATGCCGGCAACTACGATTTCTGGTATGAGTCAAGCCAGCTCCTCATACAGCAGATGAAGGAAGCCAACAAGAAGAAGGAAGAAAAGATCAAGGAGTTACAGGAGTTCATATCACGTTTCTCTGCCAATGCTTCAAAGAGCAAACAGGCCACCTCACGTAAGCGTGCCCTTGAGAAGATCGAACTCGAAGAGATCAAGCCCTCGAGCCGTAAATATCCTTATATAGATTTCAGGCCCGACCGCGAGATAGGAAACGAAGTCCTCTCCGTCGAGGGAATATCCAAGACAATAGACGGTGTAAAGGTTCTTGACAATATCTCATTTATCCTCGGGCATGATGATAAGGTCGCTTTTGTAGGCGGTAACGAGCTTGCCAAGACAACACTGTTTAAGATCCTCATGGGCGAACTCGAGCCCGACGAAGGTACGTATAAATGGGGTGTTACTACCTCTCAGGCATATTTTCCTAAGGATTCAACGAAGGAATTCGACAACGACTTAACGATATCAGACTGGCTCATGGGCTACTCTCCCGTCAAGGATGTCACCTATGTCCGCGGTTTCCTTGGAAGGATGCTCTTCCCGGGCGAAGACGGAGTAAAGAAGGTCAAGATCCTCTCCGGTGGTGAGAAGGTCCGCTGCCTCCTTAGCAAGATGATGATCTCCGGCGCCAATGTGCTCATTCTCGATGAGCCTACGGACCATCTTGACATGGAAAGCATAACGGCTCTAAACAACGGGCTTATTAAATTCCCCGGCGTGATACTTTTCACATCCAGGGATCATCAGATCGTTGAAACCAC
>ONRZ01000214.1 GCA_900320345.1 uncultured Lachnospiraceae bacterium
GCGTTCTTAAGCGCCGTATTGATGCCGCCGAGCGACATCGAATCACCGTAGGCATCCTTCTCATCATATCCGAAACCACTGATCGAACCGCCGCCGTGATCCCATAAGATAAGCTCGTTCCTGTCTGCAGGGAAATTTTTTGCACAGTATTTTATGAAATCGGTAAGCGTCTGCGGATCGGTCATTGCCTTGGAACCCAGATCCGATTCAAGGCACTCAAGCTGTCCGGATCTTACACGGTATATCTGATTGGTCTTACTGTTTACTATATTATTCTTCCACTTCTTACAACCGCCGGTATAAACGATAAGATTTATCCTGTCGGAAATATTGGCCCTGGTCATTTCCGTAAGATCGTTGGTCGCCATACCGTATTTACTCTCAAGATCGGTACCGCACAGATACATCATGATGGTCACGGTATCGCTTCCGTCGCCCTTAAGTACCGTATATTTATCCCTTGCACCTTCGGCTACCGCAGTATCTGCAGCCTCGGTATTCTCATTTTCCGCAAATTCGTAACTTGCGTCATCCTGATCTTCATCTGTCTCAAAAAGATCATCGTCCGAACCGTAATCCTGGGAATTCTGGGACTGCTGCGCACTGTCATACGACTCCTCATCATCTGATCCTCCGAACAATAAACTGCCCAGGATTATCAGGACGACTATGATCACCATACCGAACTTACCGCCACCGCTCTTAAGCGGTGCAGATCCGCCGCCCGAAGGCCTTCCTCCGCTCCCTACAGGTCCTGTTCCCAGTCCCTGTCCTTTCTTATGTATATCCTTGCCGCCGTCAACAACCCTTTTCTCACGGCTTCTCGGTCTGTTATTATCCATTTTTCTGCCTTTCCGTAATGCCGGCCCGACGGACCGTTTTATATGGAAACCACAATAACTTGTGCCCACATTTAAGTAAGTATACTAAATTCGGTTATCTTTGTCTATTATGCACATCTTATAAATTTAGCTCAAATACGTCTCAGACAATACATACTTGCACATATTCCGATAATTCTATAAAATAACTCTCATGATAAATACAGGAGAACGACCGTTATGAGACTTTTGTTTATAAGACACGGGGATCCCGATTACGTGAACGATTCCCTTACGGAAAAAGGAATGCGTGAAGCCGCTCTGCTTTCTGATCGTATCGCAAAGACACACATAGACGAATACTACGTATCCCCGCTCGGAAGGGCCCGGGAGACAGCAAGACCAAGCCTTGAAAAGGTCGGAAAGGAAGCTGTGACACTTGACTGGCTGCGCGAATTCGATCCTCGTATAATACGCCCCGATTCACCCGAAAGGACCCATGTATGCTGGGACTGGCTTCCGCAGGACTGGACTGAGCGCGAACATTTTTACAGATATGATGAATGGTTAAACGATGAAATACTTAATGAAGGAAATGTCCGTGAAAGAACACAATATGTCCTTGGCGGGATGGACTCTTTTCTGTCAGCCCACGGCTACGAGCGTGATAAACACTACTACAGGGCAGTCAGACCAAACAATGATACCATTGCCCTCTTCTGTCATTTCGGCGTCACCGCACTGATCCTCGGGCATCTTATAGGTGCTTCTCCGATGGTCCTCTGGCACGGCCTGTGTGCAGCACCCACATCCGTAACTACCGTATATACGGAAGAACGGCGTCCGGGGATAGCATCCTTCAGGATCGCATCCTACGGCGATATATCTCATTTATACATAGCGGATGAACCCCCTGCATTTTCCGCACGTTTCAGGGAATGCTATATGAACGAAGATGAAAGAAGAGACTGACTTACGCCGGTCTCTTTTTCATCACATATATTCTTCTGCCATCCCAAGATCATATGCCCTGTCAAGCTGTTTGAACTGATCTTTCGTTATACCTCCGAGTTTCTTACTGCCGCTTGATATCTGCGCCATCAGTATTCCGGCCGCCTTCTCAACGGCATGCGCAGTTCCGAAAGCCTGATCAAAGTCCCTTCCTGTTATAAACATCCCGTGGTATGCCCAGATGACCGCATCATATTTTTCGATCTGCTTAACGGTAGCCTCACCCAGTTCTCTGCTCCCCGGAACTATCCATGGCAGCACACCGATACCCTTCGGGATCACTATAGGGACTTCCGTCATTATCCCCCACAGTTCCTTCGTAAACACAACAGGATCAAGCGGCAGGATGTGGCTTAATGCTATAACGTTTGACGGATGGTTATGATACACTACCCTGCATTTTTCATCTATGCTTTTCCTGACCTCATGGTTCATAAGATGCGAATAAAGCTCCGAAGTCGGACGCCCTCCGTTTTTATATCCCCAGACCTGTCTGTATCTCTCTCCCGTCTCATCTATCTCTATCACACCAAGAGAATCTGCGGGATCATGGCTTATATTCCTGAAATGTTTTCCCGATCCCGTTACGAGGAAATACTCACCCGTAAGCCCCTTTACACCTGTACCTATGTCTTTCCACTCACCCGGATCAAATGAATCCTCAACACCCCGGATCTCATCTTCCCGTATCCTGTACGATAAGTTACCGCCGTTACTCTCATGCCATCCCATATGCCATGCATCATCGGCCATCCTCACAAATTCCTTTAAAAAAACGGCATCTTCCATTCTTCCCATTTGTCTGAAAACCTCCCAAACTTTGGTTTTGCTTTTTGTGGATAATCACCAAAAACTTTCGTATTGCGTAACATTATTAACTTAAACGTTATACAAATTCGATCTTATGTAACATGGAACAATCAATATTGGCATATTTGTCACATTATATCACTTTTGTGCGTCTTGTCTGTTCGTTTTTATTATGATATTATTCTAGCGTAAGAGTTATTTAATTCTTCAACCGAATACTTTATACCCCTATCGCGCCCGATCTCCCCAAGGTCGGGCACTTTTCGTATGATTTTGGGT
>ONRZ01000213.1 GCA_900320345.1 uncultured Lachnospiraceae bacterium
GGGCAATACAAGTCCCCTTATTCCGTTCCTTGAATACAGGGTATCCGTATTGGTCGAATCCGTGCAATAGTCCTGTCCGATATCCTTAAGATATGCTTCTATCTGATCTCTTGATACTGTAAGCAGCGGGCGGATTATTCTCCCGCGCCTTGCGCTCATGCCGGATACTCCCTTAAGTCCACTGCCGCGTGATAAATTAAAGAGCACGGTCTCCGCCTGGTCTCCAAGGTGGTGGGCTACCGCTATCGCATCGGCGCCGGCTGCTTTTGCTTCCCTTTCAAACGCTTCATACCTTGCATAACGGCCGGCTTCTTCTACGGACATCTTAAGTTCCAAGGCCTTTTTCGGGATGTCTTCCTCATATATCTTAAGCGGTACGTTAAGACGGTCGCACAGGTTACGTACAAACTCCATATCCTGCCTTGATTCCTCGCCTCTTATGCCGTGTTCCATGTGGACACAGATGATCTTAAGAGGGATCTCATCCGCGATCTCCTTAAGCATCCTTAGAAGGCATACGGAATCGGCACCCCCGGATACTCCGGCGATCACCTTCATGCCGGGCTTTATGAGCCCTTCCTTTAAGAGCACAGACCGGCGATCTGTGCTCTTATTTTTCATCAGCCTGAAATACTATCTCATCATCATATACCAGCCCTAACTTGTCCTTTGCAACTTCCTCGACATATGCGGCGGTCTTGGTATATTTTTCATATTCGACAAGATCCTCGGCCCTTCTGTTCTCAGCATCTATCTGCTGCTGCAGGCTCTCCTGTCTTTCAATATAGCTGTTTCTCTTCTTATTAAGCGACATCATGCTGACTGTCAGGACCAGGCACAGCATGAGGACAACGACAGTCACCAGTATCATGCCCAGCCTGTTCTGACGGCGCTTCTTATACGCTACCCGTCTTTTCGCCATATTCTGTTGATCCCCTTATTGTACTGCCCAAGTATTTATACAAAGCATGCTACTCACAAGCTCAAAAAGAACTGTCTCGTGGCTTGTTGTGGCAAAAGAACCGTCCCCGTGGCTCATGCTCTGAATTGTTGGTTCACATAACAACATTATATGCTCTAAGGGTCTATGAGTCAAGGTATTCTATATATACTTGAACATCTCGGCCGCTTCTTCCTTCCTGACCGTTTCCTTTACCGAGAGCACTTCGACCTTGACGGGCTTGGTCCCGAACTGGATCTCAAGGATATCCCCTTCCTTAACATCCGCCGAAGCCTTGGCCGGACGGCCGTTTATCGTTACCCTGCCGGCATCGCAGGCTTCGTTTGCCACCGTCCTTCTCTTTATTATCCTTGATACTTTAAGATATTTGTCGAGTCTCATTTTCCTTAATTCTCCATATGTAAATCTCAGACAGACTTAACCGTGTCTATAAACCCGGACAGGCTTGCTGTATCAATCTTTCCGGGACAGGCTTAGCCGTATCGATCAATCTTATACAAATATAAAAGGTGTAACACCTAAGCAAGCTTGGCATTACACCTTCTATATATATGCTGTCTTGAATTTACAGATTACTTGCCGTTAACTGTATCCTTAAGTGCCTTACCAGCCTTAAACTTAGGAGCCTTAGAAGCAGCGATCTTCATAACTGCGCCTGACTGAGGGTTTCTGCCTTCTCTTGCTGCTCTCTTAGCAACCTCGAAAGTACCAAATCCAACTAACTGAACCTTGCCACCCTTCTTAAGCTCTGCTGTAACTGCCTCTGTGAAAGCCTTAACAGCTGCCTCTGCATCCTTCTTAGATATTGAAGCCTTCTTAGCGATAGCATCAACTAATTCTGTCTTGTTCATTTCCTAACTCCTCCTATAATGTTCTGAGTAATATTGGCGCTTCTAAAAACGCCTACACCTATATATACTTGTTTTGCCTTGTTTTGTCAAGACAAAAATGCCCTCAAGCCCCGCTATTATATTATTTAATGAAAAGCTCACGGTACCACTTGAGTGTATCGATATAGGCATTGTAAACCGCATCCGTATCCAGTTCCTTTAAGAGCATCACGCGGTCAACGTCGGTCCAGCTTGCGCTCTCGTACTGGAGCATGAACGTGTAAAGTTCGGCATAAGGACCTTCCTTGCTTATAAGAGCGCGGGAAATGTTCTTGGAAACCTTGAGCATTTCAAGTGCTTCCGTCATCGTCTTGCCGAGGATAACATCAAGCACTGAGAACAGACCCATCATGAAGAGTTCCTGACTCTGGCCGGCCTGTTCGAATATCGGCGCAAGGTTCTCGGCGAATTTTGCACGAAGAAGCGAAACACGCGCAACCTCACTGGGCTTATCTGCGCACAGCTGCTTCGTAACTGCGGTGGTGATCCACTTCTTAAGTTCACGCTGCCCGAGCATTGCAGCCGCGTGCCTGATGGAAGTGATCTCCGAATTTATGGCCATATGGTTTACCATCTCAAGCAGTGATATAACGAGCGCCGTATCACGCCCTATAACATCCGCCGCCTTGGTAAGATCGAAATTATCTGAATTTACTATGTTAAGGAGCTCTATGTAGTTGACCTTGACAGGTGCGATCTCCGTGCTACCCTTGGTGATCGGAACGCGGTAGAACTCACCCTCGTACAACTGATATCCGCCCTGTTCCTTGAGACTGTCAAATATCTCCTGTGCTTCGATATTACCCGCGATGAGCTTGATATCCGGATAAACCTTCGTGAAATATATCCTTGCCTTCTCGATGACTATCTTCTTATGATCGAGCAGGATGTAATCCATTAGACTGAGTATGCTCCTGTACGGCTCGAAATCAGGAACGGACAACTTACGTATCGCGAACTTATAACCCATGCTCTTAAGTTCCCTGATACGGTTAACATACATATCCTCCGGCTTGACCGTCCTGTCTATAAGAATGACTATGCGGTTATGCGGAGCATCACACTGCTCATTTATATTTGAAAACAGTGAAACGTTGGTAACCGGAATAAATATATCGCTGTCCTTGGTGATGGTCTCGATACCCATCGAATTGATTATCTCAAGTCCTGTGATATGTCCGGCTCCGTCATTAAGACCGGTACCGAGAAAGATGGGATTCATGAGATAATTGGCCTTCTGGGTAAAAAGTGAATACGCCTTGACCGTCATTTTCTCATCAAATAAAGGAATAAGTGTAGCTAACATGGCCATGTCCTTTCATTCTCATACTATATGACTATCAAGAACAGCATAAATTTGTACTGTTCCTGATAGTTATCTACATTTTACACTAAAATTCACACATAAACAATAATATTTCTGATAATTTGTGTCAATTTATACTAAATCCGCGT
>ONRZ01000212.1 GCA_900320345.1 uncultured Lachnospiraceae bacterium
TTGAGAGGAGTCCTTATATCATGCGAGAGATTGGTAAGGAACTGGTTCTTGGCTTCGTTGATGGCTTCTGCCTGGCGCTTTGCGGAGTCCACCCTGTGCAGGAATTCGCTTAGGGGTGCACTTATGTCATAGGTCCCGACCGCTATACAGCCGCCGTCTGTTGAAGGTACCCTGCAGAATTTTGTCTGATAATACTTCATATCACCGTTCAGATTAATGCGGTAATTGACGTAGTAGGACTTTTTGCTGAAGAGGCTGTTGTTGACAAGTTCAAGATTCATTGCAGTCCTGACCTTGCTTCTGTATTCTTCGACCACCAACTGATCGATAAAGCTGTCCAGATGTCCTTCATAAGATATTTTATCAAAGCTTCCTTCCACATGCGGAGAGAAGATGTTGTGGTTGCTGTCGTTAAGGATTTTCCCCTTTTCCGTATCGATAACAGCAATTCCGTAAGTTCCAGATTATTGGTGTTGTCCATGTTATAACCTCTGCTATGAATTTAAATATAATAATATTAGGTAGCAAGTGGCATCATAAGGAATCCACCATCTTCGATGGTCCCCCTTATGATATTTACAATAAATGTGCGCGCATGTCTTCGCCGCTCATATCCAGCATGTAAGATACCGGAACATCGAATACAGTCTTGCATCCGCTCATTCCTTCACTGCTGAGAGTGAGCTTATATTCGATTATATGCCTGTTCTCCTTCTCCCAGCCTGTGACACCGCTCCTTA
Organism: uncultured Lachnospiraceae bacterium; assembly: GCA_900320345.1. GTDB lineage: Bacteria > Bacillota > Clostridia > Lachnospirales > Lachnospiraceae > UBA2868. Next base: position 741 of record ONRZ01000212.1, read on the forward strand.
TCACCATTCCTCCGTGTGGTATGCCCTTGTGGTCGCGGTCGAGTTCTTCCTGAGAGATAAAATGTACCGTCGTATCGTAATCCGCAAAATAGTTGGGCATTGTCACTATCTCTTTTTCTATCTTAGCCTTGTCTGCTCCTTCGGCAGCAACAACAAAGCATTCGCGGGTGTGCTTCTGTCTTGTCGTGAGTTCCGGATTGCTTCCGCTGCGCACTGCGTCAACGGCGGATTCTACAGGAACCGTATACTGTCTTGCGTCAAGCACTCCGTCTATTCTTCTTATGGCATCCGAATGGCCCTGGCTGACACCCTTGCCCCAGAAGGTATAATCCTTTCCTTCGGGAAGTATCGCATTGGCATAAGCCCTGTTAAGTGAAAACATTCCGGGATCCCAGCCTACCGAGATCATGGCTATCTTATTGCCGGCCTTGGCCTGCGCATCGACATTTGCAAAGTGCTCGGGGATTTTGGCATGTGTATCAAACGAATCGATCACGTTAAAATCTTTAGCGTATTTCGGTGTCATCGCAGGAAGATCCGTTGCGCTCCCTCCGCAGATTATAAGAACATCTATCTCATCCTTGTGGCTTAAGATATCATCTGCCTTGTATACATTAACGCCCTTAGTGAGTATGTTTACCGATGACGGATCGCGTCTTGTGAAAACGGCCTTAAGCTCCATGTCATTTGTCTGTTTTACCGCGCATTCAACGCCTCTGCCCAGGTTGCCGTAGCCTAATATGCCTATTCTGATTCCCATGATCTTACCTTCCTTCCGAGTATTAACGAAATACAATTTCATATGTTAAACGATTTCGTTCTTTTACATTGTAATACATTAGGGGCTGTTTGAAAACAACAATTTTTGCTATAATATCCACATGAAATTTGTAACTTTATTCTTAAAAACCGAGAATGTGCACCTGCTTAAGGATGTCGGGATGATCCCTTATCACCTTATGAAGGACCATGATGTCGACAGCACTGTTGCAACGTACAGAAACAGTGATGAATACAGTTATGCGGATAATGAGGTAAGGGGCCTGAAACTTGAGTTTGTAAAACGGACACGGTACGGCAAAACAGTTGACGGCATGCTGTATCTTATTAAAAATGCACGAAGGATCGATGTCCTTAATGTCTATCATCTCAACCTTTCAAGCTTTTTTTACGAGATCACATACAGGCTGCTTAACAGAAAGGGCAGGATCTATCTTAAACTTGATATGAACCCACGGGGCCTTATAAGCTGTCTTAAAAAAGATCCGACAGGTATGATAAAGCGTGCGACGATAAGGATGGCCGATATCGCGTCGGTTGAAACTACCGGGATGTGCAGGCGCCTTGGGAAATTTTACGGGGATAAGATATTATATATCCCAAACGGCTGCTATACAGGGGAAGCAGGAGATTGCGAGTGCGGAGACACCGTGACTGAAAAGGAAGATGTCATATTGACTGTCGGAAATCTCGGGACCTCTGATAAGGCAACAAATGTCTTGCTGGAAGCGTATGCTGAGTTTATGAAGGAAGTGCCGGAAAGCAACTGGAAGCTTAAACTTATCGGCAGCATTGATGAGGCATTTAAGCCTTATATAAGGGATTATTTTATAAGATATCCCAAGCTTAAGGAAAGGGTGGTTTTTACCGGCCCGATCACGGATAAGGCAGAGCTTAATGAAGAATACAGAAAGGCTAAGATATTTACGCTCCCGTCCCTGTCGGAGAGCTTTGGTATAGTGCTTGTAGAGGCTGCAGTCAGGGGGTGTTATCTCATAACCTCGGATATGGTCCCGGCAGGATATGATGTATCGGACAGATTTAAGAACGGAGAGTCTGTGAAGGCCGGTGACGTCAGTGCTCTTGCCAAGGCTTTTAAGCGCATGTGTAATGAACGCTATGATTGGGAAGGAACGGCAAAAAGAACGGCAGCCTATGTATCGGCCGCCTTTGAATGGAGCAGTATAATAAACAGGTTATATAAAAGACTGTGAAACGATCAGGAAGCCTTCTCCCATGGAGGGATAGTAAGATCTGCATTCTGGCCGCGCACCTTAAGCTGGAAACGGCGGATGAGCTTCTTTATGAACACCGGGAAGTGATCCATAACGAACTGTTTAAGCTTCATTTCCCTCTTCTTAACGATCAGTTCGGCAGCTGTGGGACCGTTTATCCCATGGCTGTTTCTTATCTTAAGGGTTTCCATATAAGTGTCATACAGCTTGAGTGATGATATGCCGTCCTTGGATATTATGCATGTTATGACACCGGTGTCGCGGAAGAAGAACCCCTTCTTATACATTGAAAGCAGCCAGTCATAGTCGGCACCTATCCTGTAGTCTGTCTTAAAGGGATATCTGCTGATGAGTTCCCTGTTCACGAAGGCTGACTGATGTGAAAATGGCATACGCTTCTCAATGCTATCAAACGATTTACGGAACATATGATAGCCGCCGTATTCGTATTCTACCGCATCACCGTAAAGTATGGCGGCATTCGGATAATTGCTCTTATTGAAAATATCGGAAAGGACCGTCGATGAATAGAAGCAGTCACCTGCGTTCATAAAGTTGATCCATGAACCCGATGCACGCAATACCGCCTTGTTCATCCCGTCATAGATACCCTTGTCCGCTTCCGTAAAAATGCTTATGCTGATGCCCTTTGTTTTAAAGCGGTCCTCATATTCTTTTATTATATCCATTGTATCATTCAAAATCACGGTAATCCTGGGCAAGGACAGATTCAAGTGTCCTTACTATTTTCCTGCCGGGATTACGGCACACGGTTATTATGGATACATTGGGTTTATTTTTTTCACTCATGGAACAAGTATAACACATTTAGACAAAAAAAGAAAAGGCTCGCGACAGAGCCTTTTCTTTGGTAACTGACAGCTTATTCTTATCTGGGATATGCAGCTGCGAAATCCTGAGTAGCCTTTGCAAGATTGGCTTCCCACATCTGTCTTGCGGCAACTGCTGCATTGTAGTCGTTAACTGCCTGAGGAAGCATAGCAGCGTATGTAGGATTAACCTTCGCAAGATTGGTGTAGTTATCTACTACTTCCTTCTTGATACGCTCGGTCTCCTTGAGGTTGATGATCGCCTTGTTAAGATATGTGAGGTAATTATCTGCCTCAGCCCTGTTATACTTCTTAAGATCGTTAGCTGCTATAGCGGCCTGTCTTGCTGCCGCATTCTTGTCAGCCATTGAATTTACAACTGAGTTTACCTGCGTCTGTACTACTGCCTGATGATCTGCTATCTGCTTCATGAACTGCTGCTCGGTCACGATCGTCTTGGGATCCGTAACTTCCTGAGCCATAGCGGGAACTGCGCATAACAGAGTAAGAGCAGCCGTTACAACAAACAGCTTTGTGATTTTTCTCATTATTCTTTCCTCCTGGATTCACTAAACCATCTATTTG
>ONRZ01000208.1 GCA_900320345.1 uncultured Lachnospiraceae bacterium
GGCTATGACGGAAGGGCTCTTGATAACAGGGAAACTGCGGAATATATCAGCGAGAATTACTTTGATGCAAGCCGCCTTGTATGGAAACAGAACAGTGATGGTAAAAATGTGATCGAGCTTCCGAAGGATCAGTGGGATCTTATAAAGGAATGCGATCTGAACGTTTTCTATGATGACGGAGACGGCTATATCGACCTTGGCCTTGATAACGTATTTGAACTGGATGATGACGGTAATCTTATAGGCGATCATGCTGATACCTGGCTGGCCATAGACAAGCAGCCCGTTGCCTATTATCACCTTGATACTGTTGAAGATGGAGACGATTATACCATAACAGGTTATGTTCCCGCATTGCTTAACGGTGAGCGCGTTAAGCTCATCCTGGTATTTGATAACGATAACCCTTACGGTTATATAGCAGGTGCGGAAAGCGTATATAAGAACGGCGAGACAGATACGGCGGCCAAGAATCTTACTGAGGTCGGAGCAGGAGATGAGGTGCAGTTTATCTGCGATCATTATTCATATGACGGAGAGTTCCGGGATTCGTACATGCTGGGTGATATGATCACACTTACCGACGATACCGAGATAGCCAATGTGAAGATAAACAGTGATAAAGCGAGCGTAATGTACCGTTTAACGGACATTTATCAGCAGAATTACTGGACGCCGGAACTGCCGTGAGAGGATAATGATACGATAATGTAAAAGGATAGTAAGATGTTTGACGGAATAATATTTGATGTTGACGGAACGCTGTGGGATTCAACTCCCGTGGTCGAGAAGGCGTGGAACCGGGCACTTTGGGATTACGGATATACAGACATATCTGTTACTGCGGATGAGCTCAAGGGGCTGTTCGGAAGACCGATGCCGGAAATAATAAATGCGATAATGCCCGATGTCCCAAAGGATAAGCAGGAGGAATTCGCACCTAAGTGTTATGAATATGAACATGCCTATCTTGAGAAGGAGGCCGGTGTTCTGTATCCTGAGATCTGTGAGACGATACGTGAGCTTGCGAAGAAGCATAAGATTTTTATCGTAAGTAATTGTCAGGCCGGGTATATCGAACTGTTTATGAGTAAGAGCGGTATAGGAGATGTGATAGAAGATCATGTGTGCTTGGGAGACAATGATCTCCTGAAGGCTGATAATATAAGGCTCATAGTTGACAGGCATGGTCTTAAAGCGCCGGTATATATTGGAGATATACAGGGTGATGCCGATTCGTCATATGAAGCCGGTGTGGAATTCATACATGCGGCATACGGTTTTGGTAAGGCAGATAAATGTTATGCCTCGGTGGATAAGCCCGTGGAACTGTTGAAGGTTATAGACGGATAATTAAGCATCCGTCAGAACATATGTTGATCATAGAATATTTTGATCCGGAGGTAAGGATAATGAGTATTTGTAAGGAATTTATAAGAAAAATGCTGATAAGTACGGCTGTGGCCGGAGTATTTATGACGGTTCCCGTATCTGCGGCTCAGACAGCTGCGGCTCCGGCAGTACCGGCAGCAACGGTTTCATCTGCACAGGTCATTAAAAACGTGCCGACGCAGAAACCCGTGCAGCTTCCCAAGGTAAACCCCGCACCGCTTATGACACAGGCTCCGGTCATGACGACGCAGCCTCAGGCTGCTGCAGCCGCTGCAGCTCCCGTGACTGTTGATCTTATAATATTTGCAGGACAGAGCAACATGTCGGGAAACGGTGGCAATGCGGCACTTGCTCCGGTAGTACCGATAGGGCATGGTTATGAATACAGGCCGGCAACGGCACCGAATGCGTTGTTCCCGCTGGTTGAACCCTTTGGAAGGAACGAGAGGGGATATATAAGTGATGTACCGGAATACCAGAACGGGACTTTGGTCTCGGCCTTTGTATCGACATATTATTCCAAGACGGGAGTGCCGGTTGTTGCGGTACCTGCAACTCATGGCGGAACGGATTCGGGATATTGGGCGAACGAGGCTACCAAGGCCGATCTTGTGTCGAGGTTCATAAAGGCAAAGACATATCTTGAAAATAATAATTTCAAGATAAGACATAAGTATGTTGTTTTTCTACAGGGTGAGTCGGATGCGGTCAAGGGATCTGGTGAAAAAGGATTTAATGATTTTGAATACAAGAATAATCTGACCTCTGCATTCCAGCCCCTGTTTGCGAACGGGCTTGAGCAGGTGTTCATAATAACACCGGGATATGCCTTGAACGGCATATACTCGTATAATGATGTGGTAGCGGCGCAGCTTGATCTGTGTACTTCAAGTGATCTGTTTTCGATAGGTTCCACGCTCCTGCATAAGCTTCCGCCCAACGCATATCTTGCGGATGCTGTGCACTATAACCAGAACGGGCTCAATATGGTCGGATCGAATGCGGGTGCCAACGTTGCAGCATTTGCAGGCGGCGTGAAATGATGATCAAAGGGTGAGAAAATGAAGGTAATACTTGGCTCGGCGTCACCGAGACGCAAGGAAATACTGTCGCAGGCAGGCATTGCTTTTGAGGTTATCGTAAGTGACTGTGAGGAACGGATAACGAAGAGCGTCCCGTCGGAGGTTGTTGAAGAATTATCAGGGCAGAAGGCCGAAGATGTATGGAAGAAGGCAGTTTTAAAATACGGCAGCGACGACGATCTGCTGGTAATAGGGGCAGATACGATAGTTGCTTTCGGTCATACGATATATGGAAAACCAAAAGATGAAGATGATGCGGTAAGAATGCTAAAAACGCTTTCGGGAGCGACACATCAGGTGTACACCGGAGTTACTGTGATAAATGCCGGTAGGACACTGACATTTTCGGAATGTACGGATGTGACCATGTATGATGTGAGCGATGAGGAGATCCGTTCCTACGTCGAGTCCGGAGAACCGATGGATAAGGCCGGAGCCTATGCCATTCAGGGCGGATACGCGCGCTATATAAAGGAGATACACGGGGAATACAATAATGTTGTGGGCTTCCCGATAGCAAGGATGGTATATGAGCTTAAGAGGGCCGGGGTGTATGTGTGATGAGGGTATGTTATAACAATT
>ONRZ01000203.1 GCA_900320345.1 uncultured Lachnospiraceae bacterium
TATTTTACCCGCTCATGCCCTTCTATGCGATGGGATATATGCTTGGTACCTGTCTGCTCCACAGTTTTGTCATGGAGGATGAAAAAGAAGAATACAGGCAGGAACTTGAGAATGCGATAGAAAGGGAACAGAAGCAGAAACAGGAATTGGCAGAAAGCAGGGAAGCGCTTCTGGATGCACTTTCCGCTGCTGAAAAAGCCAATCAGGCCAAGACGACATTTTTATCGAGTGTGAGCCATGAGATAAGGACTCCGATGAATGCGATCATCGGACTCGACAATATTGCTTTAAACGATCCTGAGGTGAGTGATAAGGCGAAGGAATATCTTGAGAAGATAGAAGCGTCTTCGCAGCATCTGTTGGGGATCATAAACGACATCCTTGATATGAGCCGTATCGAATCCGGCAGCATGATGATAAAGAAGGAGGAGTTTTCGTTCCGTGAAGCGATCGGGCAGGTTAATACGATCATAGGCGGCCAGTGCAGGGACAAGGGTGTCGATTATAAATGCAACATAAACGGAAATGTGGATGATTACTATATGGGCGATGTAATGAAGCTTAAGCAGGTGATCATAAACATACTCGGGAATTCGGTAAAATTCACTCCCGAAGGAGGAGAGATAAGATTTGACATTGAAGAGTGTGCAAAGAACGACCGAATGACAACCCTTAAGATGATCTTTGCGGATACAGGGATAGGAATGAGTAAGGAGTTCCTTCCGCATATTTTTGATGCATTCAGTCAGGAGGATTCTTCGGCAGCTAACAAATACGGAAGTACGGGACTTGGGATGCCGATCACAAAAAGCCTGGTTGAACTGATGAACGGAAATATCGAGGTGGAGAGTGAGAAGGGAAGGGGAACGACCTTTACGATCACGGTAACCCTTGAACGTTCCGATGGAAAGAGCATTAAGAGAGAGAAGGGCCGTCCGGACAGTAAGCAGGCGCAGTTTAAGGACCGCAGGATCCTGCTCGCCGAGGACGTCAGTATCAATGCGGAGATAATGATGACGATGCTTGCATCGCGGGATATAAAGACCGATCACGCGGAAAACGGAAAGATAGCCGTCAGCCTGTTTGCGGATCATGAACCCGGTTACTATGATGCTGTTCTTATGGACATAAGGATGCCCGAAATGGACGGACTTGAAGCCACGAAGATCATAAGGGCGATGGACAGGGAGGATGCAAAAACGATCCCCATTATCGCGCTTACAGCCAATGCATTTGATGAAGATGTCCAGAGGAGCATGCAGGCAGGACTTAATGCGCATCTGTCAAAGCCCGTGGAACCGGATCTGTTATTTGAAAAACTGGACAGTTTTATGTGACCGTTCTTAAAGGATACAAAATGGCATATTTGAATTTTTGGCTGCAGTTTTTTGCGGCGTTTTCCATGTTTATAGTGTTTGAAGGCAACGTAAGGGGCGGATACAAGAGATCGGCCAACACGAACCTTTTCTTGCTGATGCTCTTAAGCGATATACTTATGCTGTTCACGGGGGCTCTTGATAACTATGTATTGTATCAAAGCGCGTTTTATGAGAAGCATAAGTGGGTGGAAGCTCTTCTTTCCGGCATAAGTGATATGTCATATTTCCTTGTGCTCTGTTTCTTTATCCTCTATCTTGATATTTATGAGCGCGAAGGCAAGAAGATAAGCGTTCCCGCACTGGTCGGAAGCATAGTAAGCGCAGTATATGGGGTATTCTGGTTCGCGGCCGATTTCGTCGGAGGGATATATACTCAGGATGCCGATTCCATCGCTTATGAATCGTTTTATATAATAGGCCAGATAGGAGGTTATGTTACCGGACTTCTTTCCGTTATCATATTGGTACGCAGATGGAAGAAATTCAACAGGCGCGAGAAGACCGGTTTTGCGATGTTTATATTTGTTCCGCTCATCGGTTCGCTGTTTAAGGGTATATTTAAAAATATCACCATAATGCCGATCCTTGTTACGATATCGATCGTATTCATACACAGTTTCATACAGATGAACAGGGAGATGCTCTTAAGGCAGCGGGAGACTGATTTTGCGATAATGCAGGCAGACCTTATAATGAACAGGTTAAAACCGCACTTTATATATAATACCCTAAATACGATCTATGCTCTGTGCGACATCTCGGCAGACGAGACCAAACAGGCGATATCGTTGTTTGCAGGATACCTTCGAACCTCTCTTGTGGACATTGATTCACACCGTCTGATCCCGTTTGAGGAGGAACTTGAAAACGTCAGGAATTATCTTAAGATAGAAAAACTCAGGTTCGGTGATAAAATAGATGTCGGATATGATATAGGAACGGTTGATTTTACAATACCTCCGCTCACACTTATGACGATAGTGGAAAATGCCGTACGGCACGGTATAGAGAAAAAACCCGGCGGGGGAAGGATCATAATAGCTTCCGGCAGTGATGAGAACGGATACTTTGTAAAGGTAAGTGATAACGGAGACGGCTTTGATACATCATCGGTGTCACTGAGCGAATTTAAGACTGACGAGAACGGCAGAAGACATGTGGGTCTGTACAGTACGGCATACAGGCTTAAGAATATGTGCAACGGATCGCTGAAACTTGACAGCCGTCCGGGCGAAGGTACTGTTGTGACACTTGAGATAAAAGGGAGACCCGGTAATGAGGATTCTGGTAGTAGATAATGAAGAACTGGCGGTAAGAACTCTGTGCAACACTATAAACAAGGTGCTCGCGGATGCTGACATAACAAGCGTTACCGATTCGAGAGAAGCCCTGGATGCGGCCTTTAAGATAAGACCCGAAATAGCTTTTCTTGATATAGATATGCCCGGAGTGAACGGATTGATGCTCGCAAAAGCCATAAAGGAACAGGTGGATCCCAAAACAAATATCATATTTACTACGGGATACAGCGAGTATCTGGAGGAGGCTTTCACGAGACTTCGAGTAAGCGGCTATCTGATGAAACCGATAACACCCGATATGGTTAAGACCGAGATCGATAACCTCCGTTATCCTATAGAGCTTAAGGGTCAAAAGAGGATACGTATCCGCACGTTCGGAACGTTCGAAGTATATGTTGATGATAAGCCTGTCAATTTTCACTACAGTAAGACCAAGGAGCTGCT
>ONRZ01000244.1 GCA_900320345.1 uncultured Lachnospiraceae bacterium
CGGAGCTTGAAGATCTTAAGTCCTTCATGGATATAGGCGAGTGCACGATAATAGCAACTCAGCTTCAGGATACGGATTATATAAATAACTGGAAGCAGTATTTTCATCAGTTCTACATACAGGGAGACAAGTCAAAGGGCGAGGAGGATATCCTGATAGTTCCTTCGTGGGAAGAAGTAAAGCCAGAAGACAATGACAAGATGATAATACACATAGATCCCGGTACGGCCTTCGGTACGGGTATGCATGAAACAACTCAGTTATGCATAAAACAGCTGCGCAAGTACGTGACGAAAGATACAGCCCTTCTTGATGTTGGAACGGGAAGCGGCATTTTATCGATCATGGCTTATAAGTTCGGGGCAGAGTCGGCCGTCGGTACAGACCTCGATCCCTGTGCCATAGAAGCGGTCCAGGATAACATGGAGAAGAACGGCCTTGATGAAGCGGGATTTAAGCTCATCATAGGTAACATTATAGACAGTAAGGAGATACAGGATGAGGTCGGCTACGGGAAGTATGATATAGTCGCGGCGAATATTCTGGCGGAGGTCCTTATACCGTTGACACCGGTGATCATCCATCAGCTTAAGCCGGGCGGTATCTACATCACGTCGGGCATCATAGAGGACAAGGAGCAGGTAGTAGTCGATGCAGTGAAGGCAGCAGGTCTTGAAGTCCTTGAAGTGAACCATCAGGGTGAATGGGTGAACGTAACCGCAAGGAAGCCGGAATAAGCACATTTACGGAAAATTTGATCGAGGTTATTGGAAGCGATAAATGAAAATTCGGCAAAAACGACAATGCGATGTTGTTTTTGCCGAAATTGTTTTGTATAATCATAATTGAGAGGAAATACTTATTATACGAGGTCGGTTATGTATTATCACAGACAGTTAGAGAAGAAGATCCGGGAAATCGCTAAGGAGTATGCGTGTATTACACTGTATGGTGCAAGGCAGACAGGGAAATCCACTATGATAAGGAATCTGTTCCCGGAATATGAGTATGTCACGCTGGATGATGCAAGGGAGAGGATGCTTGCAGCTGACGATCCGAATCTGTTTCTTGATGCCCATGGAACCCCTCTTATCATAGATGAGATACAAAAAGCTTCAGGGCTTATGGAAGCGATAAAGATACGGATAGATGAAGCAAAGCTTAATAGTGTGACCGAAGATTCACCTGCCGGTCTTATGTATATACTTACCGGATCCAATACGCATGAGATCAGGGAAGGAGCTGCCGAAACACTGGCGGGCAGGACGGCTATAATAGAGGCGGCTTCATTTTCCGGATGCGAGAAGATCAAGGAAGAAGGTCACGAGTTTGTGCCTGATATTGAGGTTCTAAAAAGCAGACAGAACAGACTTCTCCCTAAAAACAGGTATGAGATCTTCGAAGAGATATTCCTTGGAGGAATGCCGGAATATTGGGTATCAAGACCTGACAGGGACACATTTTTTGACAGTTATATTTCCACTTATCTTGAAAAAGATGTGAGCCGTATGATAAATGTAGGCAGACTTGATGACTTCAGAAGGTTCATGAGGATCATGGCTTTGCGTACATCGCAGCAGCTTGACTATACTGAGATGGGAAATGCCGTAGGTATCGATTCACGGACCGTAAAGAACTGGATCTCTGTGTTGGAATCATCAGGCATAATAATGATCCTTCAGCCTTATGTAAATAATCTTGCAAAGAGGATCATAAAAACACCGAAGATGTATTTTATGGATACAGGATTATGTGCTTTTCTGTGCGGATGGTCGGATGCAGGGATACTTGAGGCTTCTGTGATGGCAGGTGCATTTTTCGAAACGTATGTGGTAAGTGAGATCGTTAAAAGCATCAGAAATGCAGGGAAGAGAACTGAGAATTGTCTGTATTATTACAGAGACAGGGATCAGAAGGAAGTCGATCTTATTTATGTAAAAGATCAAAAACTGTATCCGATCGAGATAAAAAAAGGTATCGGCAGGGATAAGGCGGATAAGAATTTCAGGATATTAGAGCAATATAAGATGCCTGTTGAAACAGGATTGATCATTGATACATCGGATAAGATATTTCCTCTGAACAGAGAAGCATATTACTGTCCGGTGGGGATGGTGGGGCTGTAGAGATCAACTCTTTTAAGAACTCAAAACAAAATCTCCCTTTTTGCATTTGTGTTGCTCATGATAGAATAATTCAAATCGGAATTTGAATTTTTTAAATGGATGCGCCCGAGGAAATAATACCCATTAAATCAGGAAAGCAGAAGAATAGTAGGTA
>ONRZ01000202.1 GCA_900320345.1 uncultured Lachnospiraceae bacterium
TAATCCGTGATTTTCTGCTTGAATGTGATTGAAGATCGATCCGACAACGAAAGCAGTTAAGTGCTGAATTTGTTGCCCAAAGAAATGGTTAAGGGGTGTGAAAAATGGAACTAAAGATAATTCCTTATAGACTGACTGTTTGCAAGGTTACAGACATTTTTGCTGTATCCACTTATAATACAGATTATATTTTGGTAAAAGAAGAGAATTTTGAACGTGCGTTATGTGCTTTGAATGCTGAGGGGTATTCAGTCGTATAAATCCTATTTGCTGGATAGAGTGATGGTAAATAATTTCGGAATATAATACCCCCATGTATTATTTAAATAAAATGGAATAAATGGAAGGATTATTTCTATGATAATTGATAGACGTATAGATGCCGGGAAGGCGTTTGACTGGGGAAGAACTTCTGAAGAATACGCAAAATACAGGGATGTCTGCATAGATGGACAGAATGTGCTCGATCTTGGGACAGGAACCGGCGTACTGCCACGTAATATGTACCGGTATGGAGCAAATTGGACAGGAACTGATATCTCTCCTGAACAGATAGAACAAGCTAAACGCCTGTCGGAAGACGCCGATATGAAGATTGATTTTCAAACGGTACCTACAGAAGAAATTGATTTTCCAAAAGAAAGCTATGATGTAATTACGGCTTGTCAGTGTTTCTGGTATTTCGATCATGAGCGGGTTATGCCCAAATTGGCTGACATTCTTAAGCCGGATGGAAGGCTGCTGATCCTATATATGGCATGGCTTCCCTTTGAAGATAAGATAGCAGGAAAAAGTGAGGAGCTTGTTCTGAAATATAGTCCTAACTGGACAGGTGCCGGGGAGACCAAACATGCAATATGGATCCCCAATGTGACTTATGAGTATTTCGAATTGGAAGATCATGAAGAATACGATTTGAAGATATCCTTTACTAAGGAATCATGGCATGGGCGGATGAAAGCCTCTCGAGGCGTGGGTGCGTCATTGTCGGAGGAAGAACTTGAAAAATGGGATGAAGAACACAGGGAATTGCTTGATGAAATAGCGCCTGAGCAATTCGAGGTACTTCATTATGCTGCATTGGCAGTACTGAAGAAAAAATAACTTACAGTTTTATGGGAGAATAACGTTAAATGACGAGACCATCAGACAGGATCATTTTCCGCAAAGCTGTCGCCGCTGATATAAGAACGATCGAAAATATATACAACGAAGTACATCAGGCTGAAGAGAAGGGTATTATATCTGTCGGATGGGAAAGAGGAGTATATCCTGTAAGAGCCACTGCAGAAGAAGCCCTTAAAAGGGATGACCTCTTTGTCCTTGAATATAACGGAATTGTTTCAGGCGCAGGGATGATAAACAAGATACAGGTAGATGTATATCTTGAGGCCCCCTGGGAATATGATGCAGAGGATGAAGACATCTGTGTTCTCCATACCCTTGTCATTTCACCAAGAGTATCCGGCAAAGGTCTGGGAACGAGGTTTGTTCGGTTCTATGAAGAATATGCTAAAAAGTATGGGTGCTCTGAACTGCGTCTAGACACAAACGAGCGCAATAAGGCAGCAAGATCAATGTATGCTAAATTGGGATACAAAGAGATCTCCACAGTGCCTACTACATTTAATGGAATCCCGGGAGTTGATCTGGTGCTTTTGGAAAAAACGATATGATGTGTCCTTGCAAACATGCTGACAGATAGGATCAACAGAAAAGGAGAGAAAAATGGAGTTATCGTTTTTATACAGCATACCAAGAACCGAGTTTCTTGACAGTTTCTTTCTTGCCGTTACAAACATAGCCGGTTCATACGGGCAGTTATGGCTTGCTGTTGGTATATTTCTGCTGTTTTTTAAAAAGACAAGAAGTACCGGCATAGCTGTCCTGATCTCATATATCGGAGTGTTTGTTTTCGGCCAGTTCATATTGAAAAGCCTTGTAAGCAGGCCACGGCCATGTCATATCGACCAGGCTTTTGAGTTACTTGTAAAGCGTCCATCAAGCTCCTCATTCCCATCCACCCATTCAGCATGGGCTTTTGGCGGAGCTACTGCGATATTCATGAGGTTTAAGAAGGCCGGTATAGTTACTTTTGTCGCAGCAGCTCTGATAGCCTTTAGCAGGATGTATATGTTCCTTCATTTCCCGACAGATGTCCTGGCCGGGATGATAATGGGGATCATATTTGGAATAACTGCAGTTAAGATCTGTGATCTGGCTGCAAAAAGAAAAGCTGAAGGGCTAAATAGCAGATAACCGCTAATAGATAGAAACAGCGAAGAAGAGGAAATTACATTTATGAGAAAGATCAACTCTTTTGTTGGTAAGTACATGTCTTTGATTGTATTGCTTATTGCCGCATTGGCCCTGTCTTTGCCAAAAACCTGCATGTGGATACAAACTTCATGGATCAACTATCTTCTGATGATAGTCATGTTTGGAATGGGTCTTACCTTAAAGTTTGAAGACTTTGTGATAGTATTCAGGCGCCCTAAAGACATCATTATAGGCTGTATCGCACAGTTTACGATCATGCCATTATTGGCATTCCTTCTTGGTAAAGTATTCGGTTTGGAAGCCGGACTGCTGGCCGGAGTTATTCTGGTCGGAACATGTCCCGGAGGTACTGCAAGTAATGTTATGACCTATCTTGGCAAAGGAGATGTGGCTCTTTCTGTTGGAATGACGAGTGTTAACACACTTCTTGCGCCATTCTTAACCCCGATGATCACTTATCTGCTTCTAAAAACTACTGTGACGGTTGATGTAGCAAGCATGTTTCTTTCGATCATTAAGGTCGTGATCGTGCCTATAGCTCTGGGCTTCATTATAAACCGGCTGTGGGGGCGATTTACGGAAAAAATCACCGATACGTTACCGCTAATTTCAGTTCTGGCGATCACGTTGATCGTAGCTGCAGTTGTTTCCCATAATTCAGAAAATATTCTTAAGACAGGCGCAATTGTATTCGCTGTTGTCATTCTTCATAATGTCTTGGGTTATATTGTGGGATACATATTGGGATTGGTGCTGGGACTTCCAATAGAGAAGAAGAAGGCACTTTCCATAGAGATAGGCATGCAGAATTCCGGGCTTGCAACATCTCTTGCAGGAACAGCATTCCCTGATCTTTCCATGGCAACTGTCCCGGGAGCTATATTTTCAGTTTGGCATAATATATCCGGGGCTATTCTGGCAAATGTTTTCAGAAGGATGAATACTTAAATATCTTTCAAGTTTGTGCAGGGGAAAAACATGCTCGGATGCCTACGGTGTGATGATACCGCTTGATATTGCATCTTATATTGCAGCTTGGGCTCTTGCGATAATATCAAGAGTTAAGTATAAAAACAGATTCAGCTTGGTTCTGATAATTATATATGGATCATTACTTGCTCTTTCCGTAATCGGAATCATTGTATTATTATGTTTTTTTACAACTGCTATGGGTGTGGATCGGATAAAGAAGAATCTTTCGCTCAATGAAGTCGATGTTGTCGAGTGGTGCAAGTCAAAGATAATGTCAAAAAAGGCAGAGATAAGCAAGCAGGGAAAAAATTGGTATATTTGTATCGAAGGCTGCATTATCACTGTGAATGCCAGCAGTTATACAATTATTACAGCCCATAAAGAAAAGAGATATTTGATGAAAGACTGAAGGCGGCCGCATCTCTTTGGAGTATCGTTAGGGACTCAGATATGAAGAAGGAATATTCACACGAGCTGTTTGAAAAATACAAAGATCGTATCACGATTTAATTTCATAATTGACTATTCTTCAAAAGGTAGTTATTTCATGACGAAGTACAGATGCCCCAAATTCGGATGTAATGGCATAGGCCTCCCGGCAGGAACCCGGAAACCATTTGGAACAGGAAAGGGAGTAGTAGGCGATACCTCGGGATACCTTGCCGGAGGTTCTTCCGGTAATATGTTCCTGACTGCTTTTGGATACAGAGGCCGGAGGGTATTGACTTTCGAGTGTCAGAAGTGTGGCCGGACATGGGAGCAGAGATTATAGGGATGTAAGTGAATGGATTTTCAAAAATTACTCAATTCAACTGAATATGATTTTATCAGAAGTAACGAACGACTGGGAAACAGGATAATGCTACTCGGTCTTGGCGGCAGTTATGCTTACGGAACGAATAATGAAGGCAGTGATATCGATTTCCGCGGTGTTACTCTTATGATGCCATCCGATCTGCTTGGGTTGACTGAATTTGAGCAGTATGAGGATGATAAAACAGATACTGTAATCTATGGATTTAATAAACTCGTAAGGCTTCTCCTTGAGTGTAATCCCAACACGATAGAGATGCTGGGGCTTAATGAGGAACAGTATCTGATAAAATCATCGCTGGGGCAGGAACTCTTAGATAACAGAAGCATGTTTTTGTCAAAGAGGGCAATCAAATCGTTTGGAGGCTATGCCGGCCAGCAGCTGCGAAGACTTCAGAACGCCATTGCAAGAGACACTCTTCCACAAAGCGACAGGGAGAAGCATATCTTAAGGTCTGTGATGAACGCAGTGGATGACTTTAACCGAAGATATGAAACCGGTGAACAGGGTGGGATAAAGCTTTATATAGATGTTTCGGATAATCCCGAATTTGATACGGAGATATTTATCGATGCGGACTATAAGCATTTCCCCCTCAGGGATTACACGGATCTGTGGGGAACAATGCGGACAGTGGTACGTGATTACGACAAGATAGGTAAGCGCAACAAGAAAAAGGATGATAATCATCTTAACAAACATGCCATGCATCTGATACGACTGTTCATGATGGCGATAGATATCATTGAAAAGGGAGAGATAAGAACGCGAAGAGACGATGATCTGCCTCTGCTTTTAGCGATACGCAAGGGAGAATATATGCAGGCTGATGGAACCTTTTCTCCCACATTTTATGAGATGCTTGGTGAATATGAGCGCAAACTGGATGAGGCGGCTAAAACTTCATCATTACCGGATAATCCGGATATGGATAAGGTCGAAAAGTTTGTGGAGCGGATTAACAGATATGCAGTTACGGGTGAACTGTTATGAGAGATATAGTAAAAGAGATCAATGAAAAACTGGATGAGATCGAGGCGAAGGATAACGTCAGGATACTTCATGCCATAGAGTCCGGGAGCCGGGCATGGGGATTTGCGTCTCCGGACAGTGATTATGATGTCCGCTTTATATATGTCAGACGACGGGAAGATTATCTGCGGCTTGATGAACCGAGAGACGTTATCGAATGGCAGCTT
>ONRZ01000200.1 GCA_900320345.1 uncultured Lachnospiraceae bacterium
CACGAGGACCAGGCTCGCATATGCATATGATCTTAGGCTGTTTTTTGAATTCCTGCATGAGAATAACCCATATTGCAGCAAAAAACAGATAACGGATATAGAAATAGATGTCCTGGACATGATAAAGCCCATGGATATTACCGAATACATGGATTATCTTTCCTATTATGTAAAGGACGGCGAAGAATTCACAAATGACGAGCGAGGCAAGCAGCGAAAACTCGCTTCACTACGGAGCATGTACAACTACTTCTATCGTTCCGAGATGATAGAGAAAAATCCGGCTTCACTCGTTGCAATGCCAAAGCTCCATGAAAAAGAGATAATACGTCTTGATATAGATGAGGTCGCCAAATTGCTTGACAATGTCGAAAGCGGCGAGAATCTTACCAAATTCATATCACGAAAAAACAAGGGTGCGCGACCTGGCTCTGATGACACTGCTTCTTGGTACCGGGATCCGTGTCTCGGAGTGTGTAGGCCTTGACATACAGGATGTCGATTTTAATAATAACGGTCTGCTTATCAAACGTAAGGGCGGATACGAACAGATAGTTTACTTCGGTGAAGAAGTCGAAACCGTTCTTCATGAATACATAGATGAAAGGTCTCATATGATCCCATCTCCCGAAAGGTCTCATATGATCCCATCTCCCGGACATGAAAATGCACTGTTCCTGTCCATGCAGAACAGACGGATTTCTGTACGCTCGGTAGAGGTACTTGTGAAAAAGTATGCCCAGACGGTAACAACGCTTAAGAAGATTACGCCTCATAAGCTAAGGAGCACCTACGGCACTAATCTGTATAATGAGACCGGTGATATCTATCTTGTTGCAGATGTCCTGGGACATAAAGATGTAAATACCACCAAAAAGCACTATGCCGCTCAGGATCAGAACCGCTTAAGGCTTGCGGCAAATGCTGTCAGGCTCCGTGAAAGCAAATAACCGGGTAACCAAACCGGTTTATATATTAAATCATAAATATCATATGTGATACGCATATGAAACAAATCAAGAAAGGAAAGAATATATGGAAAAAACAATCATCGAAAAAGGACCTATAACTGACGAACTGCTCGAAAACATGAACCGTTTCTGGCGTGCGGCCAATTATCTCTCGGCAGGACAGCTCTATCTTTTGGAGAATCCTCTCTTAAAGAAGCCTTTGACTTCTGATATGATAAAGAAAAAGATAGTCGGACACTGGGGCACGGTTCCCGGACAAAACTTCATATTTGTCCACTGCAACCGCGCGATAAAGCGTTACGATCTCAATATGATACTTCTCTCGGGTCCGGGACACGGCGGCAACTTCTTTATAGCCAATGACTATCTGGACGGATCCTACAGTGAGATATATCCGAATATCTCTCGTGATGTTGAAGGAATGCAGAAGCTGTTCAAGCAATTCTCATTCCCGGGCGGTGTTCCCAGTCATTGTGCGCCCGAAACTCCCGGATCCATACATGAAGGCGGTGAACTGGGATATTCAATAGCTCACGGATGCGGTGCAATCTTCGATAATCCCGATCTTATCGCTACGGTCGTAGTGGGTGACGGTGAAGCCGAGACCGGACCTCTTGCAACTTCATGGCAGTGTAATAAGTTCATAAATCCTGTCGGAGACGGTGCTTTACTTCCGATCCTTCATTTAAACGGATATAAGATAGCAAATCCCACCATATTCGGGCGCTTATCAAAGCAGGAACTTATTGATTTCTTCCACGGCAACGGATGGGAGCCTTATTTCGTTGAGGGTGAGGAACCAATGGACATGCATCGAAAGATGGCTGAAGCCATGGATACCGTCATTGAGAAGATCAAAGAAATACAGGACCATGCCCGTTCTGCAAATGATGCAACCCGTCCGGTATGGCCTATGATAGTACTCCGTACTCCCAAGGGATGGACAGGTCCCAAGGTAGTAGACGGCAACCGCATAGAGGGCAATTTCCTGGCTCATCAGGTACCGGTAATGATGGATAAGCCGGAACATCTTCAGATCCTCTCGGATTGGCTTCACAGCTACAAACCCGAGGAACTCTTTGATGATAACGGTCGTCTCCTTCCCGAGATCGAAGCCCTGGCTCCCGAAGGTGATGCAAGACTTGGCATGAACCCTCATGCAAACGGGGGTAAGCTTCTTCGTGACTTACGTCTGCCCGACTTCAGGGATTATGCATTTGAAACCGGCGATCACGGCTCAAAGGAAAGCCAGGATACCGCAAACCTTTCAAATTATATCCGCGATATATTTAAGCTCAATGCAGATGCAAAGAACTTCCGCATATTCTCACCGGATGAAAACAATTCCAATCGTTTCTCATCCGTATTTGAAGTTGAAAACCGTGACTGGAACGCCGATCAGAGTGAAATGGATGATCATCTCTCCCGTTTCGGCCGTGTCATGGATTCCATGCTTTCGGAGCATATGTGCGAAGGCTGGCTTGAAGGTTATCTGCTCACAGGCCGTCATGGTTTCTTCCATACTTATGAAGCATTCTCAAGGATCATAGATTCAATGGGCGCACAGCATGCAAAGTGGCTCAAGGTATGTAATCAGCTGCCCTGGAGGGAAGAGATCGCATCCCTTAACCTCCTCATGTGTTCTACCGTATGGCAGCAGGATCATAATGGGTTTACACATCAGGATCCGGGATTCATGGATCATATCGCAAATAAGAAGGCCGATGTTGTCCGTATCTATCTTCCCGCTGATACAAACTGTCTGCTTTCTACAATGGATCATTGCCTTAAAAGCCGCAATTATGTGAATGTTATCATAGCATCGAAGCATCCGCGTCCGCAGTGGCTGTCAATGCCTGAGGCAGTAAAACATTGTACACAGGGTATCAGCATCTGGGATTGGGCTTCAAACGATCAGGGACAGGAGCCGGACATTGTATTTGCCAGTGCCGGTGAAACTCCGACTCTTGAAGCATTGGCCGCTGTTTCCATACTCCGTAAAGAGATTCCCGATATTAAGATCCGTTTCATAAATGTCATAGATTTGTTTAAACTGGTTCCTCAGAACGAACATCCTCACGGTCTGTCAGATGCCGAGTATGACATGCTCTTTACAACAAACAAGCCTGTTATCTTCAACTTCCACGGTTATGCAACACTTGTTCATGAACTTACATACCGCCGTCATAATAATCGTCTCATGCATGTACGCGGTTATAAGGAAGAAGGCACTATCACTACTGCCTTTGATGTACGCGTGCAGAACGATATAGACCGTTTCCACCTTGTACAGGATGCTCTTAAGTTCCTTCCTCAGCTTGGCAACAGAGGTGCCTACCTCTATCAGAAGATGAGCGATAAGCTGGTTGAGCATAAACAGTATATAAGTGATTACGGTGTTGACCTTCCTGAGATAGTTGAATGGAAATGGGAGGACCTTCACTGAACAATATGAAATGATCATAGATATTTCTACACAAAGGGCGCATCTTCGAGGGGATCGGATGCGCCCCGAGTGTGGAACAATATATAGGAACTGCCGATTTAAAGGGGATCACAAACTAATCGGCCGGATCCTCGATATAATACGGTACTATAAGATAATTACCCGCTATAAGCTTCTCTTCATCATCCAAATGGTTTATCCTTGATACTTCATGTATATATGAAAACCTGTCCTTCCATTCCGGAGAATAATACTCATCCGCTATTGAGCTTAATGTGTCGCCCCCGTATAT
>ONRZ01000096.1 GCA_900320345.1 uncultured Lachnospiraceae bacterium
GAAGTAAGAAGATCGCTCCTGGTTGCCCTCATCGACAGGAAGATAAATAAATACATGTCCTCATATGACGGACTTGTCAAGAAGCTTGAGAAGGACAAATATCTGGTCATCCTTAAGAAGAAATACTTAAAGAGCCTGTGTGAGAACAGGTTCGAACTGCTTGAGGATGTCAAGACCGTAAATATCGGAAACGAGATGTCCGTGACCTTAAGTATAGGTGTAGGTCTGGAAGCCGGATCATATAACAGGAATTACGAATATGCAAGAACCTGTATAGACCTTGCGCTCGGTCGTGGCGGCGATCAGGCTGTGGTCAAGACACCCGATAACATCACATACTATGGCGGCAAGAGCCAGATGTCCGAGAAGAACACCCGCGTTAAGGCACGTGTAAAGGCACATGCACTCCGGGAGATAATCGAAGGATCGGATAAGATCATAGTAATGGGCCACAAGCTTCCGGATGTCGATGCGTACGGT
Source organism: uncultured Lachnospiraceae bacterium (assembly GCA_900320345.1). Lineage (GTDB taxonomy): Bacteria > Bacillota > Clostridia > Lachnospirales > Lachnospiraceae > UBA2868. The sequence continues at coordinate 481 of ONRZ01000096.1, forward strand.
TCTGCGGTCGGTGTATACCGCGCAGCCAAGACCTTCGGCAAAAAGGTGCACATAGTAGTAAACGAGGTCACCACATCGATAAGACCGCTGTATGAGAGCATGATCAGTTCGGGAGAATACGGCGACGATCTTATCCTTAACAGCATGCAGGCTCTTGAAGCCGTGGATCAGCATACGGCGCTTGTGATAGTCGATGTAAACAGACCGAGCCGTACGGAGTGTGAAGATCTTATAAACAGATGTAAGACGATAGTCGTGCTCGACCATCACAGACAGGGCTCGGAGAGGATAGACAATGCTACCCTGTCCTATATAGAACCCTATGCCTCATCGGCATCGGAAATGGTATCCGAGATACTTCAGTATATAGGCGAGGATATCAAGCTTAAGCCCATAGAGGCAGACTGCCTGTATTCCGGCATGATGGTTGATACGAACAATTTCATGACAAAGACCGGTGTAAGGACCTTTGAAGCGGCGGCATATTTAAGGCGTAACGGTGCCGATGTCACTAGGGTACGCAAGCTGTTCAGGATAGATATGGACGCATACAGGGCAAGGATGGAAGCGGTCAAGAGTTTTGAAGTCTTCAGGGATATTTTTGCCATATCGCTGTTTGACGGAGACGGCATAGACAGCCCGACCGTGATAGGCGCACAGGCGGCAAACGAGCTGCTCAATATAAACGGAATAAAGGCGTCATTTGTCCTTACGGATTATCAGAATATGATCTACATTTCGGCGAGGTCCATAGACGACCTCAATGTCCAGATAATAATGGAGAGAATGGGCGGCGGCGGACACCTTAATATAGCAGGTGCCCAGCTTGAGAACATGTCTCTTGCGGATGCCCGCAATCTCCTGATGGAAACACTTGAGAATATGCAGAAGGAAGGTGCGATATAATGAAGGTTATTTTATTGCAGGATGTGAAATCGCTCGGTAAGAAGGATGATGTCGTTGATGTGAGCGACGGATATGCGAAGAACTTCCTGTTTACCAAGAAGCTTGGTGTGGAAGCCAACAGCAGGAATATGAACGATCTTAAGCTTAAGAAGGCAAACGATGAGAAGGTCGCGGCACAGAACCTGCAGGATGCAAAGGACCTTGCGGAGCTCATAGCCGGGAAAACGGTCGTTGTAAGGCTTAAGGCAGGTGAAGGCGGAAAGACTTTCGGCTCCGTATCGAACAAGGAGATATCGGAAGAGGCCAAGGCACAGCATGGCCTTGAGATAGATAAGAAGAAGATAGTCATAAGCGATCCTATCAAAAGTATAGGAACCTATGAAGTGTCCGTAAAGCTTCATCCGAAGGTTACGGGTACACTGAAGGTGAAGGTAGAGGAAGCATAACGTCAAAATGGTTTTGACGTTTATTGTAAGAAAGGAAACTGTGACGTGAGTGACACAGCTGCTGCCAGAGTAATGCCGCATGACCGAAAGGCTGAACAGTCGGTCATAGGCAGTATGTTTATGGATAAGGATGCCATTGTTACGGCATCCGAAATGCTGACTAAGGAAGATTTTTACGTGGATCTGTACGGGACACTGTTTGAAGCCATGGTAGAGCTTTATAACAGTGCAAAGCCGGTGGATCCCGTTGTTTTAAAGGCCAAGCTTCTTGAAATGAATGTTCCGGAAGAAGTCAGCAACATGGATTATATGGTGGATATAGTAAATTCCACCTTTACTTCGGCATATGTTGCCGATTATGCCAAGATCGTTTCCGATAAGGCAGTACTCAGAAGGCTTATCAAGATAAACGACAAGATAAGCAATCAGTGCTATTCGCAGAATGAGAATGCGGACGACATCCTTGCAGAAGCCGAAAAAGGCGTGTTCAATATCGTAGCGCACAGAGGCTATGAGGATTTCGTGCCGATAAGGAAGGTTGTAGTAGATGCGCTGACACATATAAATATCGTTTCAAAGAGCACCGGAGTCGTAACGGGTATCGCGACGGGTTTTACCGATCTTGATTACAAGACTGCGGGTTTTCAGCCGTCGGATCTTATACTGATCGCAGCCCGTCCTTCGATGGGAAAAACGGCTTTCGTCTTAAATATCGCTCAGCATATCTGCTTTAAGGATGACAGATGCGCTGCGATATTTTCACTGGAAATGTCCAAGGAGCAGCTTATAAACAGGCTTCTTTCTCTGCAGTCGGGAGTAAATTCCCAGGCCATAAGGACAGGCACCATGACCGATCCCGAATGGGAGAGCATCGTAGAGGGAGCGGAGGTCATCGCAAGGTCGAAGCTTATAATCGACGATACACCCGGAATAAGCATAGCGGAGCTTCGTTCGAAGTGCAGGAGATATCATCAGGAACACGGTCTGTCGATCGTTATAATAGACTATCTTCAGCTCATGTCTGCTCACGGGCATGCGGATTCGAGGCAGCAGGAGATATCGGAGATATCGCGTTCGTTAAAGGCACTTGCCAGGGAACTGCATGTTCCGGTGGTCGCACTGTCACAGCTCTCACGTGCGGTCGAGAAGAGAGAGGATCACAGGCCCATGCTGTCCGACCTTCGTGAATCGGGAGCTATTGAGCAGGATGCCGACGTTGTAATGTTCTTATACAGGGATGATTATTATAATAAGGAAAGCGATAAGAAGGGTGTTGCCGAAGTCATAGTAGCCAAGCAGAGGAACGGCCCGATCGGAACGGTGGAGCTCGTCTGGCTGCCGGATTATACCAAGTTTGCAAACATGGCGAAAAGGTGAGAAGGGCGCTCGGCAAGAGAAAAATAAAAAAACAAGTCCATCATGCTTGCATGAAATGGACTTGTTTTTTATTTTTGGTGTGGGCGAGCATTTTGCGAGCCCACGCAACGAGAAATGCATAGCATTTCGAGTCTGGCCGTGCAAGTGCTTAGTTCCCGATTTAGTCAGCCTCAATAGCTCCTACAGGGCATGCGCCTGCGCATGAACCGCAGCTTACACACTTGTCGGGATCGATCTCGAACTTGCCGTCTCCCATTGTGATAGCTCCTACAGGACACTGTGACTCGCAGGTTCCGCAGCTGATGCAAGCATCTGTGATAACATATGCCATGATAAAAATCCTCCTTCTTAAATATCTTAATGTGAACGTCTGATCATTGCACGTCACAAATATGACGCAATGTACTTTTTTATTATACAACAAAAGCATACGGTTAGGTTATGCTAACTTGCATTTTCTGTACAGAGCCCGTTTATTTAAGTGAAGCGCGTCTCTTGCGTATGCCGTCGAGTACGACTTCTTTTTTCTTTATGACCTCGCCCTTGTCCATTGCCGGAACACCCTTAAGAGGATAATCATAACCCAACTTCTCATACTTTACGACACCCATCGTATGGTAGGGAAGCACATCCAGGGCCTTAAGGTTATGAAGGCCACCGATGAAGAAGCCTAATTTATACAGATATTCATCATCATCCGTATAACCGGGGACAACCACATGGCGGATCCAGATATCAACATCCTTGGTATCAAGGTATTCCGCGAAAGCCAGGATGCCGTCGTTTGGCTGTGAGGTGAGCTCCTTGTGCTTTTCGGGATCTATATGCTTGATGTCGAGCATGACGAGGTTGGTAAGCTCCATAAGCCTGTCAAGCTTCTCTATGAACTTATCGTTCCCCGGCTTAAATGCTATGCCCGATGTATCTATGCAGGTATGCACATTATCCTTCTTGGCCAGCGTGAACAGATCTATGAGAAAATCAACCTGCATCAGAGGCTCGCCGCCGGTCACGGTGATACCGCCCGTCTTATAGAAGGGCTCATTGCGCTTGTACTGTGAATACACCTCCTCCGGCGTCATTTCCGTACCGCCCACCATAGCCCACGTATCGGGATTATGGCAGTACAGACAGCGCATGGGGCAGCCCTGGACAAAGACGACAAAACGGGTACCGGGGCCGTCAACCGTTCCGAAGGATTCGAGTGAATGTATTCTTCCGTTCATATGTATTCTCCTTGTGTTTTATGATCAGAACGACAGTATCATCGTAACAGATATATCTGATTCTGATTTTACATAAATTAATACGCTCAGGCAAGCCTTAGAGTTTATTTACAACGTAAAACGATCCGACATCTGCATAAGAGCCTGCCTTTTTTAGGCAAAGTCGGATCGTTTTACTGTTTCCTGTATGGAAATATGGCACAATTTTACAGGGCTTCAGAATGCCGGTGTCACCTGCTGCTTTCCGTACTGCATTTGACAATAGTTACATTTATTTAGTGTGATACAAATCCGGTGCTGCCGGTATCTGAAGGAAGACTTCATCCCGCGTGTAAATAAAAATTTACGTTAAGTCCGGGCCTTATACGGCCGGTTTGGAATTGGAATTATTACATATTGAACTCAAATAGAGGAATCTAAATGATGTTGAATAATAGTGAAAACCTTTCGGTTTAAGATATCTGCAAAGTGCAGATAAAGAGTGGTCCGTTACCGGTATACCACTGGAAAAAAACTCAAATATGGATTAAAATATATATGGGATGAAAAACTGTAGCTGCCCTCCTTTCGTTACGGATTACGGCGAAGCCTTCGCGGAGTATATTACAACAGCTCATCCCTGATTACAAGAGGATTTCAACAGGTTTTGTAATTATGTGACAATTGCACAATGTTTATCGCGTTTGCGGCACGTGAAAAATGTGAATTTTTGGTGATTTTTTAGTATAGGTGGTTATTGACTAATCTAAAAGTAACGATATACTATATAGAAAGTTATGCTTATGCAATAATATAAGGAAAGGATGTGATCCCATGAAGCTCGAAAAGGTTAACGAAAATCAGATCCGCTGCACGCTTACCAAGGCCGATCTTGCCGACAGGCAGCTTAAGATCAGCGAACTTGCATACGGAACAGAGAAGGCTAAGACACTTTTTCGCGATATGATGCAGCAGGCATCGTATGAGTTTGGCTTCGAAGCGGAGGACATCCCGCTGATGATAGAGGCTATCCCGTTATCCGCCGACTGTATCGTCCTGATAATCACGAAGGTCGAAGATCCCGAGGAACTGGATACGAGATTTTCCAATTTTGCTCCGTCTGTCCATGAGGACGACTCGGATTCTTCATTTGAAGATATGCTCCACAGTTTTACGGAGGGAGCCGAGAACGTGCTCGATCTGTTCAAGCGTCTTAAAGAGGAAACGGACAAGCTCGCGGGAAGCGGTAAGGCACTGCCGGATAAAGGAGCTTCGGAGCAGGAAGAAGAAGGAGATCTGTGCAAGGCATTTGCATTTGACGATCTTGACGAGATAACGAGGCTTGCTCATGTACTGTCAGGTTTTTATACCGGAAGGAGTTCCCTGTATAAGGATGACAGAGGCGGAAGATATCTGCTGTTCATAACGAAATCGGCTCATACCAGGGAAGATTTCAACAGGGTATGTAACATAGCATCCGAATACGGTTCTATGGAGAACCTTACGGATGTAACGATAGCTTATCTTGAGGAACATGATGGTCTCATCATTAAGGATGACGCTCTCCAGAAGCTTATGTATATTCCTTATTAACGGCATTAGGACTCCGTCTGCTAACGCAGCCACCTCATGCCCAGAGATGCCTTAGCGGCGAGCGTATTCAAAAGAAATACGAAGTATTTCTTACATTGTATCATATGAGCGAAAAACAACCCCCAGTTCAGGGGGTTGTTTTTATACTGCTGCGATCTGTTCCATCAGCTTATCCGCATCCATGCCATGTACCATTGCGGCTTCTTCAAGGCTCTCGCCCTGTGATGCGGGACATCCGAGACAGTGCATTCCCATTCCCATAAGTACGGGAGCGATCTCGGGCTTTATCCTGAGTGCTTCACCTATCGTTGTTTCTTTTGTTATCTCTGACATTCTATGTTACCTCCTGTAATTTACCTGTGATACAGACGTAGATTATCATTTTTCCGTATTT
>ONRZ01000137.1 GCA_900320345.1 uncultured Lachnospiraceae bacterium
TAACATGGCATGGTATGATGAATCGATTTTTTATCACATTTATCCACTCGGGTTGCTCGACGCGCCGAAGGAGAATAAATATGACGGTATCACTCACAGGCTTCCGGCTCTTTCTCCATGGATCGAACATGTAAAAAGTATTGGTTGCAATGCAATCTATATCGGTCCGCTTTTTGAATCCGAAGGCCACGGCTACGAAACCACAGATTATAAGAAGCTCGACAGCCGTCTCGGTGACAACAAAGATCTTAAGGATTTCGTCAAAAAATGTCATAAAGCCGGTATTAGGGTCATATTCGACGGTGTCTTCAATCACACCGGGCGAAATTTCTTTGCATTTAAGGATATAAAAGAGCACAGGGAGAACTCAAGATACAGGGATTGGTACTGCAATGTCAATTTCTACGGAAACAATGAATACAACGACGGTTTCTCCTATGACAACTGGGGCGGTTACAATCTGTTGGTCAAATTAAACCAAAGAAATCCGGAAGTCCGCGATTATATCTGTGATGTGATACGTTTCTGGGTAAATGAATTCGACGTTGACGGAATAAGACTGGATGCAGCTGACGTGCTTGATTTTGATTTTATGAAAGCTCTCCGTGCAACCGCCAACGAAGTCAAGCCTGACTTCTGGCTTATGGGCGAGGTTATTCACGGTGATTATACAAGATGGGTAAACGAAAATACTCTCCACTCCGTGACCAATTACAATCTTCACAAAGCTCTTTATTCAGGTCATAACGACCATAATTATTTTGAGATAGCCCACACTGTAAAGCGCCTGTATGATATGGGCGGAAACCGTCCGGATGGTCTTAAATTATATAATTTCGCCGATAACCACGATGTAGAACGGATATACACAAGGCTTACAAATAAGGCTCATATGATACCGCTGCACATACTTTTGTATACCCTTCCCGGAGTGCCTTCGATCTACTACGGATCAGAATTTGCTATCGAAGGAAAGAAAGAAAAATTCTCCGATGCTTCACTTCGTCCCGCTATAAACCTTGACGATCATAAGGATGATATCAGGTCAAATCCGGTAACCTCGCTCATCGCACGTCTCGGACAGATAAGGCAAAAGACTGCCGCTCTTTCATACGGCGAATACAGGGAACTGGTGCTTACCAACCGTCAATATGCTTTCCTCAGAAGATCTCAGGATGGATACTGTCTTGTTGCCGTAAACAACGACGACAATGACCGGCCCATGAGTCTTCCCGCCGAAGGATACGAATCATTCACGGGACTGCTCTCGGGAGAAACCATAAACGCACAGAACGGCCAGATAAACGTAAACGTCAGGGGCAATTCCGGAGATATCTGGGTACCTGCCGGAAGTTTCGACAAGACGATAATAAAGGTGACCAAAGCCAAAAAACAACCGGACAAGGAAATAAAAACGGATAAGACAGTACACATACCCGAACCCGAAAAGAATGTGGATAGCGATCGGGACAAGAGCCTGCAAACACCTTCCGAAAGTGTGAACCTCCCTGAAAACAAAGATATCCCGGTCGATGGGGCAAAAAGCCCGGACAACCGGGATGGTTCCTATGAAGACGGTATCATCAAGGGGCTTCAGGAAGCTGTACTTGCAAGAATGGAGAAAAACGGTCCGATAACAGACCAGATGCGGCGTGACGTTGAAAATAACGTTTACCACGATTCACTGATCAACTGGATCAAGAGTTTCTGATCACGGTATCATTGTTTTTCCCCGCAAACAATGTAAAACTCATTATACCCATTACCGATGTCAGCGGGAAGGCGATATATACAGCCCCACCCAGTATCATCAGAAGGAGCAGTGAGGGTATATATATGAGAAAGATAGTTATCTCAAATGTCTTCCATTCGTTTTTATATGCAAGCATTGCGAGCCTTGCAACAACCGATATTAACAGAACCAGTGATATCATTGTCATCATGGCCATTCCTCCTTTAAACACTGACAATATATCACCGGTTCCTTAATTTATCTTTTATGAACTATTAAAATCAGATTAAACCTTTACACTTAAAGCAGATCCGTCAGTCTGCCGAAGTATCGTTCTTTTTTACTCTGTACGTCTCCTTCGGGCCAAGATAGGACTGCGGCAGCACCGCATCAGCTTCGCATATCACGATACGTTCAGGCACAAAGCACGGACTTGCCGCGAATATCCTAAGAGTATTGAGCCCCTTGTTCAGGATGACGCGTGAAGTACTTACCCTTATATTGTCAAGCACGCCCCGGGCCCAGTACCACTGCTCATCTCCAACCTTATAGCCTTCGGGGATCACGTTCACGATCTCTATCTCCTCATCCCAGCTGCTGCTCCCCGCCATATCACCGGCTGCCGATGATATCCCGTAGGTTATCTTATTGTCCATCCCCGCCGGGTTTGATGGCTGCATATACAGCCTCACCTCATATTCATCCTCCTTTTCGACATAGAGCCTGTAGTCAAGGCTCGGTGCGTCCGTACCGGGCTTAAAACTCTTCGTGACCGGAATGGCTTTCATGGCAGACAGTGTCCTGCCGTATTCGGGAAGTTCAATAAAATAACCTTCGGCGGTTTCATTTGAACTGCAAAAATGTGCCGCCTCCATCGCTATATGATCATATGGCTTGTATCCCGGAACACAGGCATCTTCCCTGCCAAGCCATACATACGTATTATCCGGCAGATCACTGTAATCCTTACAATTGACAGGCACAACAATATCCGTATCACCGGATTCTCCGTGTATCCTTATAGTGGTCTCAGTGGCATCACCCGACAGACTCCTGTCAAGCTTAACATAGATCATCTCATAAAAATCCTTCCTGCATTTACCCTTTGTCTCTCCGAAAGTAAGCCATGGCACATCACAGATAACCTCATATCCGGCATCGACCTTACCTGCCGCATACAGCATTATCCTTGCACTGTCACACGAGGGGTCCAGGAAATCCGGAAGAATAAGCTTCTTTCCTGTCCATACACCTCCTTCCGTATGCTGGTCTGTCCCCGGTATCGTCACTATGAACCTCGGTTTATTACCCCTTTCAAACTCATACAGAACAGGATACTGGCACTCTTCCTCATTCCATTGTGTAAATCCGATATGCTCGGACATACCCATTCCGTACCACTTGCCGTTTTGTATTTCGTGAAGTCTGTCCGTAAGCGCCTTGTCAAGCCTTAAGAGTGTTCTCACTTCATCCGCAAGCTTCACTGCGTATCCGGCCTTTATTGAAGCCAGATAGTGATTCTCGGTTGCGGCAAGCCAGAGCTTATACAGATTGAGATCAGCAACGAGCGGATACCCCACCAGCTGGAAGAAAGTAAACGCATTTTTCTCATCGCACCGTGAACTCACCATATCTGCCGCCTCGCATAACTGTGTGATACGAAGAGTCATGTCCTCGAGTTCACCGAAGTTCACCGCATGATATACCTTATCATTCATCGCTTCCGGACGCCTTAAGTGCGCAATCCGTGTATAGCCTTTAAGGAGCTGTACTATTACGGCTTTATCTTCCTCCTCCATGCCGTTCCCAAACTGAGCATCAACAAACTCCCTGTTAAACTCATCGGCACTGTTTATATTGCCGATTCCCCACTTATCATAATCATAAGCAAGAGACATAAAATATGAGAGAGGATATTCGTTTGTAAATATATCACCCACATTGACGATCCACAGATCTCTTATGCCAAACTCGTATGCATTAGTCATCTGTTCCCATACTTTCGGAAGATATGAACTGTTCACCCACTCGTAAGACACCGGCCATCCATGATAATCAAAATGATAATACATCCCGTATCCGCCACGATGCTCCCTCATATGCTCAGTGGGCAGTGTACGCAGATTACCGAAATTATCATCGCAGAGCATCAGTGTTACACCCTCAAGCTCCGGAGAATCCATAAGCCCTTCCGTTTCCTCATCTCCGTAGAAGAAAGGCTCAACTTCCTTATAAAGTGCCAGCATCCTGGGAACTTTATCGATATCCGCATTTACGTTTTCCTTTATAAGTCTGTTCTGTGTTTTTAAAACGGCCCTCAAAAGATCGATATTATCCTTAAGTGTGGCATCCTTACCCATTATCGTGGAATCATACTCACCGCGCATACCGACTGTTATAACATTCTCGAACTTCCCGTTTCTCTTAAGGCCATCTTCCCAGAACCTTGTTATGCCTTCCTCATTCGTTAAGAAATTCCAGGCATCTCCATATATTGAGCCCGGACCGCGCAGATACTTATATTCCTCTCCGTGCCTTAAGCAAGGTTCATGGTGTGATAAACCCATTACTACTCCGAGTTCGTCCGCCAGTTCGGCATTCTTAAGCCCCGGGCCGTCATCGGCAAATATGGAAGTCCACATGGCCGGCCACAGATAATTGCCCTTAAGCCTAAGCAGCAGTTCAAATACATGCTCA
>ONRZ01000243.1 GCA_900320345.1 uncultured Lachnospiraceae bacterium
AAGTGAGGAACCGGAAAATGCTTCGCCCGCCGTAAGCATGAACATAGCAAACGGTATGGCGCAGCCTTTTGTCAGATACTCAGTGATATCTGAAAATTATACAAATAAAGGCAGTGATATACTCAGATTTGCCGTATATGTCGAGACGGATTACGATACGGATAACGACGGCGAAAGAGATCTGGTTCAGGCAGTCGTGCAGGTTCCGAGGGCGGCAGCGGAGCAGAAGTATGATGCACCGACGATATTTGAGGCAAGCCCGTATTTTGCAGGTACGGAAGACAGTACGGGAATTGGTGCAAACGATCCGAAAGGCCGGGTTCCCAAGGCAGCTTCGGCAAGTGAGGTCGGTGATTTTAACGAGGAAAACCTATATGTTAAGTGCGATGACACTAAACCTGCGCGAGGCTATGATCCGGCTAAAAAACTCACATCTCTCCAGCTTGCGGATAAGGAAGATGAACCGGCTTATTCCACGGATAAATGGCATTATACATATAAAGATGTACCTAAAAGCGATTCATACTTTCTTGAAGGAGTATACAACCACGACTATTTCTATTGCCGAGGTAGATGCCTTTAAGAATATCGTGGAGTGGATAAACCATAAGGATGGAAGGCATGCGTTTGCAGACAGGGAAGGAACTGTTCCGATAGAAGCCGACTGGTCAAACGGCAGGGTGGCCATGAGGGGCTGTTCTTATAACGCAACGATGGCATATGAAGTGGCAGCGACGGGAGTTGACGGCCTTGAGACGATAGTACCCGAGGCAGGCATCGCAAGCTGGTATGAGTACTCAAATACCCAGGGAGTGTCGCATTTTACGGACAACAAATATACGACAAGCCTGGCAAGAGGAAATTCGAGCAGGTTTTACGGCGCAGATCCGAAGGGAGTCTCGGATAATGAACTGAGGACATTATGCTCCAAACTGTTCGGCTATTTTGATAAAGAGCAGCAGGAACTGAAGGGACATTTCGGCACTTACTGGAGCAGACGGGAATATTCGAAGTCAAATAATATCAAGGCTTCGGCGCTTATAGTACAGGGTTTAAACGATTATAATGTCCGTACGAAGCAGGCGGATCTTATGAGAATGGCCTTTGAGAAAAACCACCGGGATGTCAGGATGATCCTTCATCAGGATGGCCATAATACGCTGGAGAGAATAAGTATAGACGGCATGTATTACGAGGATATACTTAATAAATGGTACTGCCGTTATCTGCTGGGTGTGAATAATGGTATTGAGGATACGCTGCCCAATGTTTATGTCCAGAGCAACATCGATGGATACTTTTCAAAGTATGACAGCTGGTATGGCAGTCAGAACATTACTCTGTCATCCGGCAATGCAAATGAGATCACGATCGATCATCCTGCGGATAAAGCCGCTGCGGAAACGGACATGGGAACGACCGATACGGAAGATAAAATAAACGTGCCTTCAAAATCAGATATCATGAAGTCAGGCGATGATCCATATTATGATATAGACGATTTTTTAAATGGTCTTGACTGCAATGCGGAAGGTGTATCGGAAGACGGGAGCCGTAAATATATGGAAACGTGGATAAAGCGTGTGCCTGAAGAGATCACGATACAGGGTAAGGCTGAGGTCCATGTGAGGGCTGCGGTTCCTGATATCCCGTCATCGGGAAAGATGGTGCTCGGTGCGATGCTCTATGATATTTCGGAGGAGTCATTCGCTGCTTATGAGAAAAGTGACGATGACAATGAACTGGTCGAAAGAGAAGTATATTTACCGAATTTCATATATAGAGGACCGGGTTTAGATTCATTTGATCTGGAGATCTTTAAGCAGACCAATGTTAAGAAGAAGCTGATAACCAAGGGCATGATCGACCTGGGATCGCCGAATGCCGGTTATGATCCGAGTACGGCCGTGAAAGACAGTATATCTGCGAATACATATTATGATTATACCATCCATATGCTGCCGACCGTATATACGGTGAGACCGGGACATTATCTGTGGCTTTATCTGACCCCGGGGATGGAAGTGATGGACTCGGATACGGATATTATTGTGCATAACGGTTACAGTTATGCGGATATACCTGTGAGTTCGATCCCCGAAGGTTTTGATAAAAATGATTATGAGGAAGAATGCGAGGATGACGGGAAGGGCGGCAGGCTGGTCACCGAGAAGGTAGGCGGCAGGGAAGTTGCGAAGAAGATCATCACCAGTGATAATAAGATCACTACCGTTTCATCGAATATCTGGATAAAGGGACTTGATCCGGAATACATTTACATGGGAGAGCCCGTAAAGCCCGAGATAGAGGTGTATGACGGTACGGAGCTTCTTGCTCTTAACAAGGATTACAGGATATCCTACGGCGGAAACGGCAAGCCTACATCGGTAAGTGGAAAGGATGCGATCCTGACTGTCGTCTTCAAGGGTGAATATGTTAATACGAAGAAGATAGTAAGGACATTTAAGATCGGTAAGACAAGGCTGATGGATTCATACCCGGAGAATGATCCGGATGTGCTCGTTACGGATGCCGCTGCCGCATATACGGGAAGAAAACAGAAGCCTGTTCCCGAAATAAGATATTCTACAGGCGCTCAGAAGATCATAAACAAAAATAACTTCAGATTTACCTACAACATGATAAAGGACGTAAGCGGAAATACC
>ONRZ01000103.1 GCA_900320345.1 uncultured Lachnospiraceae bacterium
CGTGCGCGAGAGGATTCGAACCCCCGACCTTCTGGTCCGTAGCCAGACGCTCTATCCAGCTGAGCTACGCGCACATTTCCTGCCTTCATATATGGATCGATAATACCGCCCCATACATTTGCGACTTATGAAATATATCATACAATGGCAGTAAAGTCAAGGAAAATCAAATGACTGTCAAACGATCAAACCATAGACAGGCGGAAACAACAATAGAAGAAAGGATGCTCATATATATGAGACCAACCGGTCGCCCTCATAACACAGCTTAAGCGTGAAGAATCCGTTATCGGTCCGCAGCCGTTTCAGGAAGATCCTGTCGCCTTCCCATAGTTCAAGGGAAGGAACAATATCTATGTCGACCCATTTAAGCACGCCTTCGGTGCAGGGAGTACGGTTCCCGTTTATTATGGGCGTGAGGCTTCCGTCCGGTTCTTCATACAGATCACCGGTAAAGGCATCGGCAGTGTAGAGGAACATATACTCGGTTTCATATATGTCCGATATAAAGGTCACTATGCTCCTCAGCCTGTAGGATGTAAGGGAAAGTCCGGTCTCCTCATAAACTTCGCGGAGAAGACATTCGTCGGGGCTCTCCTCATCTTCGAATTTGCCGCCTATACCAAGCCATTTTCCCTTACTCTGATCGTTATCCTTCTTGGTCCGGTGAAGCATGAGATATCGTCCGTTATTCTCGATATAACACAGAGTCGTATTTCTCATTTTTATTGATTTCCTGTATGTATCTGTTATAATATTGATAAAGAAAGAGCGGTAACCCCGTTCGAGAAATTGAGTTTTAACCGCCCAAGTTAGCCGACCGGGGCGGTTATTTCTTTATCTTTACTACCAAGGTAATCACAGCTGCCAATACAAGAGTATAAGCAAATAATTCTGTATACGTTACCATAGATATCACCTCCCCGCAAGAAACGGGGTACCGCTCCGATAAAGATAATATCATATCCGCTATTATAGCACAAGAACATATTTTCGATTCGGAAGAAGGATTTTGTATTTATCTTCAAATCTTCTGTATGAAAATCCTCTATTGTATAAACATAAAACAATTTCGTGCCGATATATATGATAAGCCGTATTATCCGGCTTTGTAACTTATCAACTGCCATGTTTGGAAAAGGATTTTCCAATCAGAATTCAAAGGAGGAATGACTATGGCAATAACAAGGATCAGATCGAGAGTGCCAGATCGCAGGCGGCGCGATATGCCAACCCCAATAAGCCGGTTGTCCTGATCGACGAGGATAAGATCGAGAAGATGGCAACCGATAAGGATTACCGCGAGAAATACGAGTCGGTGATCTCGGGAGCATCTTCACAGTTATCGAAGATGAAGGATCAGCTTATGGCATCGGGCGCTGATTTCAAGGGCTTTGGCATGCAGGTGAACGATGGCGGGACAGCAAGTTTCTTTGCGGTCGTCGGGAAGTCTCAGGAAGCACAGGCCAAACGTATCGAAGCCAAGCGTGCGGAAGCAAAAGCGGCACATAAAGCTGCCGACAGGAAGGCCGCAGCCAAACGGGCCGAGAAGAAGCGGGCAGAGAAACAGAAAGCCGAAAAGCTCAAGGAAAAACAGCTTGAAGAAAGAAAGGCTGACGATGTCCCAAAAGATGTACCGGAAGAGATCGATGAGAACGATCCCCGTTTCCAAGAGGCTCTCGGAAAGATATGGGATGAAAACACCGTTACGATCTCGGCATCAAGCGTAGACGAGCTTATAACAAAGCTTGGAGATCATGTCCAGAATGAGCGGATGAATCAGGTGCAGACGCCTGAGGAAGCGCTGGTCGGGCAGCATATTGATTTTAAGGGTTAAGTTGTATTAATAAAACAGGCTGTGTTATCAAGACGGTGACACAGCCTGTTTTGCTTTGGGATGACTACCGGTAATGACCGGCGGATTTTCCGTTATATGAGTGAAGCATCTTCAAGGGAGCGGTATAAGGCTTCGCATCCTTCGAGAATATCACTGTACGCGCTTTCAAACCTGTGGGTATACCATGGGTCGGAAATATCCCTCGGATGCTCGGAATAATCAAGCAGGCGCTTTACCTTGTTATCGGGATCACCGCCAAGTATACGCAGCATAGAGTGGATGTTCCTTAGTTCCATACCGATGATAAGATCGTATTTGTTGTAATCGCTGCGGGTAAGCTGTGTTGCATGCTTGCCGGAAACATCAGTGATCCCGTGTCTTGCAAGTTCCTGTCTGGCAGGAGGATATACGGGGTTACCCACACCGTTCCAGATCTCTTCATCGGAAGTACCGGCCGATGCTATATAGAACTTATCGGAAGTTCCTTTCCTTTTTACCATATCCTTCATTACGAATTCAGCCATGGGCGAGCGGCAGATATTGCCCAGGCACACAAATAATATCCTTACCATAACGTTCTCCTTGTTTTTCATGATTATAACAAAGGGATTTTCCGTTTTCTACAGAAATTTTTAACAGAAAACTTCCGAAAAACTTATTTTTGGATGTTTACAGCGGTTTTTATATGTGGTAAACTTCGCATTGTAGTTCCCATGAGGGAGTAGCGAGCGTATATCGTAACAAGTCAACATACCGGCCGAAATGGTCTGGCTTGTTTTAAATTGCGAGACTCATGTATAGTATGACTATACATGATTTTTGTGCTTTTCGATATTTACCAAGTATAGTTGTACTGTACTTGGTTTTTTTATTGCAGATCGGAGGTAATCATGAAAGGCACAAGGATAATTGTAGGAATTGTATCGGTGACCGTGCTCGCGGGAGCCGGATTAATGCTGACAGCTTTTGCCGGAAAGGCTCTTGGATTTGAAACACAGACTGTCGGATACAGGAGCATAGCGGAGAGTGTCGAAGCGACGGGAGATGTGCATGGCGAAAACAGTAAGACGTATTATTCGCCTGTCACGGCTCCCGTTGCCTATTATGAACTGGCAACGGGCGATGAAGTAAGTTCGGGAGACAGGGCAGTGGAGTACGAACTTAACGACCTGATAACCGCAAGGGAGCAGGCGGAACTGACAGCCAAATCTGCCGAAAACACAATGAACGGACAGGTGAAGAAAAGCGACAGCAATCAGGCAAAATTCAACAAGGCGGCATCCGACATAGAGATATACAGAAACACTTATGCGCTTTTCAGGATGGCAAACGACTATGTCAATCAGGGACAGTATCAGGAGAACTGGGATGTGAACTGTATAGCGCAGGGGCTCAACAAGAGCATAGCGGAAAAGAGCGGAAAAGTAAACGCTCTGCAGGCAGAACTTGAGAAGCAGCAGATAAGGCTTAATGAGCCCGATGTGATCGCAAACCCGACGGAGTTTAAGAATACGGAGGATGCAATAAACAGGATAGCGGATGAGATGAGTGCACTGAGCCGGGATATAGGAAATCTCCAGTCTGATCTGGCAGGGCTGCCTCCGACGAACCTTACTCCCGAAGAATACGCCAAGACCGTGATAAACGGCAACTGGATGTCGGATATAATGCGAAACTGGACAGAAGCCACAACGCTTAAGAATACATATGAGGGACAGATACTTAATAATTATCAGAAGGAGCAGCTTCGTAATTCCTACGATCTGTCGGCACTGAGTGTGGAAACCGCTGATGAAAATCTCACGAAAGCAACCGAGGGCATTACGATAGAATACGACGGAGTCGTGACGGAGAGCTTCATAAAGAGCGGTACCGTGGTCACCAAGGGAACACCCCTGTTCACCGTAGAGAGCAGCAGGGATATAAAGGTGGATGTAGGTATATCGAAATATGACATAGGAAAGGTTGAGACAGGACAGAAGGCAGAAATAAACATCGCCGGGAACACCTATACGGGAACGGTGTCCGGGATAAAGAGGATCGCGGAAAAAGGCAGTTCGGACAAGCCCAAGGTTACGGTATCCGTTAAGTTTGACGAGCCCGATGAGCATGTATATATAGGTCTTGAAGCCGACGTTACCATATACACAAATGAGAAACAGGGAGCACTTACGATCCCGGCCGAGGCATATTATGCGGATGATGACGGTGATTACTGCTATATCATAAAGGACGGCGCCGTAGCCAAACAGTATATAACAACGGGTGTAGGATCCGATGACTTTATTGAGATAGTGATGGGGCTTAAGGAAGGCGATGTCGTCATTACCGATGCCGTCACGGATGATCAGATAGGGAAAAAAGCAGAGTCGAAGTGACGGGGAGTGTATATGTTTAAAAAGAAGAAAAAAGATGAAAAAGATCTTGAGATCATAGATATCGAAAACGAGCCTGAAAAGAAAGTCCTTATAGAGTTTAAGGATGTATGCAAAAAATACGAGCAGGGCGACAATGTGTTTTATGCTCTTAAGGACGCTTCCCTTACGATAAACGAAGGCGAGATGGTAGTGATCTTAGGTCCTTCGGGAGCCGGGAAAAGTACGCTGCTCAATCTGCTCGGAGGTATGGACAGTGCATCGAGCGGTCATATACTGTTTGACGGTATGGATCTTACGACTTTTAACGATAATCAGCTTACGGAATACAGGGCAAAAAATGTCGGAGTGGTATTTCAGTTCTATAATCTCATACCGACACTTACGGCTTATGAAAATGTGGCGCTTATGAGGGACATAAAGGATGGAACGAGCGATCCGAAGGAAGCACTTGCGGCGGTGGGGCTGTCGGAGCATATGCATCAGTTCCCGTCGCAGATGTCCGGAGGTGAGCAGCAGAGAACTTCGATAGCAAGGGCGGTAGCCAAGAATCCCAAACTTCTTCTGTGCGACGAGCCTACGGGCGCACTTGATACGGATACCGGCAAGGAGGTACTCAAGCTGCTCCAGGATATGAGCCGCGAGAAGAAGAGGACGGTCGTGATGGTAACACACAACAGCTTTTTTGCAGACATTGCGGATACAGTTATAAGGGTAAAGAACGGAGGAATAAAAAGCATAGTGCATAACGATGATCCGAAGGATGCATCGGAGGTAAACTGGTAATGCTCATACGAAAGATGTGGCGCGATCTGCTGAAGAACAAGACACAGTTCATCTCGATATTTCTGATGTCGATGCTCGGGATGCTGGTTTTCGTGGGTATCGATGCGGAAAGCTCGGGCGGCGGGGCAGCAGCGGACGCATACTATAAAAAGTACAATTTATCAGACATATGGATACAGGGCGCGGGATTTTCCGACGATGATGTCAGAACAGCCCGCAGGGTGACCGGAGTAAAGAATGTTGAGAAGAGGCTTTCGATTACGGGTACTGCCGAAAAATATGACAACGCCTATATGTACATCAATTTCATGAATTCTAACGAGATCAACAGACTGATGCTGTATAAAGGCGAGCCGTTTAATGAAGAGGAACAGGGCGTATGGCTCGAGGAGTGGTTTGCCCGTACCAATAATATAGAGCTTGGCGATACATTTTCCGTAAAGATGGACAGTATACAGATAGATGCGGTCGTAAGGGGGATAATAGATGCCCCGGACTACGTTTACTATGTCTCCGAAGAGGATATGATGTATCCGAATTACAAAAAGTGCGGTCTTGCGTTCATGTCATCCGAAATGTACCCCGATCCGTCAAACATGATATACAACCAGCTCATAATAGATGTAAGAGATGATATGAGCGATGATGACAGTATAGATATTATCAGGGAAAAACTCGAGAAAGCATTCGACCGTGACGATATCGCGGTGACGGACAGGGATCAGAACTTAAGTTATGCGACCTTTGATGCTGAGGTAAGGCAGCACAAGGCGATGGGACTTATGTTCGCCGTCGTATTCCTTGCCATCGCCCTGCTTGGCATTGTGACCACAATGGCAAGAGTGACGGCGAGCCAGAGAACGATAATCGGCACGATGAAGGCGCTCGGTTTTTCCAAAGCGCGCATAACCTTCCATTATGTATCATACGGTTTCGCTATAAGTGCCATTGGCTGCATAGCCGGCGGTATAGCGGGATATTTGACACTGCCTCCGTGGATCCTCGGTATGTTCACGGGCAGTTATCTGATACCGGATCTTAAGGGGAAGGTCACAATACTTGATATTGAAGTTATAGTGGTGGCGATAATAGTATCGACACTGGTCAGTTTCCTATCGTGCAGGAAAGAACTTAAGGATCCTCCGGCAGTGACTCTTAAGCCTCCAGCGCCGAAGAAGGTAAGGCACTCGGCACTTGAGAAGAGCAGGCTGTGGCTGATGCTCGATTTTTCAACCCAGTGGAACATAAGGGATGTGATGAGGAACAAGTTAAGGAGCATAATGGGCATAATGGGAGTGCTTGGCTGTTCCATGCTGCTCGTATGCGGATTCGGATGTTTTGATTCCGTCAACGGTCTTGTGGATAAGCTGTACGGTGAGCTTATGACGGCCAAAAACAAGATAGTCTTAAGTGCGGATGCCGATTACGACTATGCTTATGACTTGTCTTCGGATTACAAGGGCCAGATGATACAGGAGACAAGCGTTGAGTTCGTTTCCGGCAGTGTAAAAAAGAGCGGTTCGGCGACCGTTATAGACAAAGGGAATTACATACATATACAGGATAAGGATCTTAAGCCCGTTGATCTTAATAAGAGCGGGATCGCAATGACCTCCAAGATGGCGGGGCTGTTGGGGCTTAAGGAGGGAGATTTCGTAAAATGGCATATAGTGGGGGACGATGAGTGGCAGTA
>ONRZ01000090.1 GCA_900320345.1 uncultured Lachnospiraceae bacterium
CTTCGTGGTCCCCCTTATGATCATAAATAATCAAGCTCGTCGTCGTCATACTCTTCTTCGTCATCGTCATCATCGTCACGATAATTGATGCGCTTTACATTGACGTCACGGGCATTCACCGACATCTTCGGGATAGCCTTAACATAATAGTAATATTCGTCGTCCTCAAACTGCACATTCTCGGTACGTGAATAATCGACATTAAATATAAAGAACTGTATGACAAAAACTATTATCGCGCAGATCAGGGTAGAGAGTATAACACCGCCTACCGACATATCCACCTCAAGAGCGGAACATCCTATAAGGATAACGAGGATGTTTACCACTACTCCGAGGCCGAGAGCGATCATCCAGGAATAATCGATCGGAAGGCTCTTGATCATAAACACCGCTATCACGACAACGGCAAAGGCAATGATCATAAGAAGCATCTTATCATTTCCGAGAAGTCCGTCAATGATATACTTGAAGCTTCCGAGCGCCGATTCGGCATCCATAGTGGTTGATGCCAGCTGATCGGCATTGTCCTTCACATAGCTCAGCATGAAATATACAGCCGTACCGCATCCCACCGAAACGCAGGACATCGGAGTCCCGACAAATCCCAGAGTCAGGGGGACCACATACGGTATCTTAAGCATAAAACAAACGGGTGTCAGGATCACTGCCACCGCATCCTTCGGCGAAAACCTGAAATACATGACAAACATGATAAGGAACAGCATTGCCACTATCGCCGCACACTCAAGTGACAGCGAATACAGGTGCAGGAGCACAAAGACCGCGATGATGATCACTATAAGGTTCATGGGTAAAAAAGAGCATATCAAAGAAACGATAAGCGCAATGGCACCGTTGTCAAGCTTGGACATAAAGCCAAGATCCGAATTGATTATGAGCAGAGCTATCAGTGCTGTTAAAAACTTGAGAACAGCAACAATATAGGCTTCAAATCTTGAAAAGAAGCCCATAAGCTGTTCCCTTATAACAAGCAGAGTCGTCATGAAACTACCCTTCCTTTACCCTTCATTACTCCCATTTATACATTTCCTCAAGCTCTTTGAGCTGGGCAATGTATTTTTTCATATGCTTCTTAGCCCTGCTGAACCTGTAGGCATATACGCAATATGATATAAGCAGATACACAACCAAAACGACAGCATATTTCATAGCCATATCCCTGGCAAACTCGGTGACATCCATCTTATAGAAATCGGTGAGGAAGCCCTCGATATCATACAGGATATACATTGCTACCGCGATCCCGAAACCGACGGTACAGTACAGTGCGGACTTAAGCACCTGAAAACTGATATAATCGCCCCTGAAAAATTCATTGACGGATATATCCCTTCTTCCGCGGCCGTTTTCGTATGCCGCCATTTTGGTCATGAGTTCTATTCGATCTTCGTTTAACATTACCGGTCCTTACGATTATCTGTTATCCAGGAACCTCATCCTCGGATTCTCTCTCTCCTTCTTCTTGATAACAGGAGCATCAGGCCTCTTGATAGCACCGTTAAGGTCATTCATTACCTGATTCTTACATTTAGCGCAAAAACGTCCGGTCGATATAGGCTCGCCGCATACTTCACAGGCTATACCGGCTATTGCCGAATCAGCAAATACAAGCCTCTCTTCTCTTATCCACTGCTTAACCTGCTGCTCGGGAACATCCACTTCCTCGGCAACCATCGCAACGGTTGCATGTGCGGTATTCCTGACAAACTCCTTAGCCTTCTGGAACTTCTTCTCTATCTGATCCTTACATTCGGGGCAGATCGGCGGTCCGGCAATATAATTAAAAAGTCTACCGCAGTTTTTGCAATTACGTACATTCATTGTTAATACCTCCAAGTCCAATAAATTAGATTTTGTTTGCTGCTCCAAGCACCGCAAAATATACATTTTCGACCCCTGCATCCTGCAGGCATGAGGCAGCCGAATTCATTGTACTCCCCGTGGTATATATGTCATCGATCAACACGATGTTCTTTAATTTTACAACATCGGGACCTATTTTTAAAGCCTTTTTCAAATTATTTTGCCTTTCGGCCGCACCGAGTCCCTTCTGAACGGCAGTTTTACTGCTTCTTATAAGCACATCATGTCTGACCGGTATTCCGAGTTTCTTCCCGAGCCCCTCGGCGAGCAGTGCCGCCTGGTTATACCCTCTCTTCTTAAGCCTGCTCTTATGCAGCGGGATCGGTACCAATGCATCGGGCTTAAGAGAGCATATCCAGTTCCCCAGTGACCGTTCCATACAGGCAGCGTAATGATCGGCATACTCGCGGCGTCCGCCATACTTAAATCTGTAGATGCTCTCCTTAAGCTCATCATCATATTCAAAAACAGCGCGGCCTCTTTTGAACTCCTGTTTTTTCCGCACGCACTCACTGCACTCGGACAATGCATCATCCCTCAGCGGGCGGCCGCATTTTAAGCAATAAGGTTCACTTATTTCCTTAAAAACATCCTCACAATCCCGGCATATCAGCCTTCCGGGAATATCCACAGCATCATCGCAAACGGGACATCTCCTCGGAAATATCATATCCAGTGTTCTCTCATACAGTTTAAAAAGCATTTATCCTCCCGTCTGTACCATAGCCCTTATCTGCGCTGCAAGTCCCGTATATCTTGAATATTCATCGGTATTGTCGATCATGCCGTATATCTGATCCATGCTGCCGAGAAGCACCACGCAGTCCTTCGCGCGCGTGACTCCGGTATAAAGAAGATTTCTGTTAAACAAAAGCCTGGGACCGCTTAAGACCGGTATGATCACTGCCGGGTACTCGCTCCCCTGTGATTTATGGATCGTGACCGCATATGCATGTTCCAGCTCATCCAGCCCTCCGAACGGATAGGTCACCCTGCGCATCCCGTCATATTCAACGGTCAGCGTCTCATTCACGGTATCAATCTCACAGATCATACCCATGTCGCCGTTAAAGACTCCCGTTCCCTTATCTATGCATATCCCGTGCTTACTGGTTATCTCCCATTCGAGGCTGTAATTATTCTTTATCTGCATCACCTTATCGCCCTCACGAAAGATCACATTGCCGCTCTCGTATTCCTTCTTGGAATAAGACGGAGGATTCAAATACTTCTGGAGCACGGGATTCAGCGCCTCTACTCCCAGGTTTCCCTTCCTCATGGGTGTAAGTACCTGCAGCTCGTACGGCTTTACCTTGAATTCCCGCGGCAGTTTATCGCTTATGAGCTGAACTATGTACTTAAGTATCACATCGGACCTGTCTGCCCCAAGCAGGAAGAAATCCCTGTTCTTTATATTCAGATCGGGATGAACGCCTTCGTTTATCTTATGCGCGTTTACGACGATGTTGCTCTGTTCCGACTGTCTGAATATCTTTTTAAGATAGACAACGGAAAAACAGTCCGAAAGTATCACATCCTTAAGGACCGAACCCGGACCTACGCTCGGAAGCTGGTTTATATCCCCGACCAATATGAGTCTGACTCCTACCGGGATCGCTTTTAACAGCGCATTGAACAGCATAATGTCCACCATGGACATTTCATCTATGATAACGACATCCGCTTCTATAGGATTGTCTTCATTGAATTCATAGTAAAAACTGCGATCCGCCATATCCGGCTCGTTGTCGGTCACGGTAAGATGCAGCATCCTCTGGATCGTGCTCGCCTCATATCCCGTGGTCTCCGTCATCCTCTTTGCCGCACGTCCCGTCGGAGCGGCAAGGATAATATCCATACCCTCCTCTTCAAAATACCTGATGATCATATTGATTATGGTCGTCTTACCTGTCCCGGGGCCGCCCGTGATAATCGTAAGTCCGTTCTTCACGGCATTGACGACCGCTTCCCGCTGAAGATCCTCAAGTTCTATCTCCTCACTCTTTTCAAGTACCTCTATCCTGCCCCTTATTGCTTCTTCATCGTCCTCCGCCACAATATCAAGATCCGCAAGACGCCTGGCGCAGCCCTGTTCCATCAGATAAAAAGGCTTTAGATATACCGCTTTATCTTCTCCCACGGGCTTTATGCAGAGCTTCTGTTCCATCACAGCATTCTCAAGCTGTATCTGTATCACTTCTGCCGGTACGTCAAGCAGACGCTGCGCACGCGCAAGAAGTTCTTCATCGGGCAGATAACAGTGTCCCTCACCCGCCGCATCGGAAAGGATATAATTCAGTGCACTCCTTACCCTGTAATCGGAATCCGTCCGTATGCCTGCTCTCTTTGCTATCTCATCGGCTATCTTAAACCCGACTCCCCTGATATCATCCGCAAGCATATAAGGATTCTCATTTATAACATTAAACGTTTCATTCCCGTATTTCTTATATATCTTGATCGCCAGAGCATTTGATATGCCATACTGCTGCAGGAACATCATGATCTTGCGCTGCTCCTGTTTCTCGCTCACCTGCACGGCGATCTCCCTTGCCTTGCGTTCACTTATCCCTCGCACTTCGGCAAGTCTCTCCGGTTCCTCTTCCATTATCCTGAACGTATCATCACCGAATTTTTTAACGATACGGTCAGCCAGTGCCTGTCCCACTCCCTTTATGGCACCCGATCCAAGATACCTTATCATCGAAAGCGTATCTTCGGGAGTTTTTACCTCGTAAGAAGAAACCCTGAACTGCTCGCCGTAAACCGCATGCTCGGTGAATTCCCCCGTCAGTTCGACATTTTCACCCTCGTCTGCGTACTTAAAGCTTCCGACGCAGGTGATATCCTCTCCGTCGGACACAAGATTGAGAACGGTATAACCGTTCTCATCATTTCTGTAGATTATATGCTCGATATAGCCTGTGATTTTTTCCATGAAAATAAAACGCCTGAAATGTTTATGTGCTTAAATCTGACCGGGATCCACCGTTCCCCTGTTTCGCTTCATCTGCTCGTAAAGCATCTGAGCAAGCCCGTTTTCCGACTGCTTGGCCGCACCTGCCGCATACTCGCTCATCAGCTTGTCTTCATAAAAATCCTTAAGCGTAGCATCAGCCCCGCTCTGGCTCGCGCTCTGCGGCACCATGGATTTTTTCATGTTCTTAAAGACCTGCTCGATAAAATATGCCTCGAACTCCTTGCAGACATCCATAAGCTCTGTATCGTCTGCGCCCGACATATCCTTCTTAAGTTTATTTGTGATATCGTTTGATGCTGCTTTTGCATTATCGCTCACAGCATTTACAAAACCCGCGTTAATAGAACCGATCTCCATATTTTTCTCCGTTATGCAAAACTGCTGTTAAAATTATCTCCTGAGTTCGTTCGCTTCCTGCATCATCGTATCAGCTGCCTGGATAGCCTTTGAATTAAATTCATAAGCACGCTGTGCGATTATCAGATTTACCATCTCATCCGCAACCTGAACGTTCGAGCCTTCCAGATATCCCTGACGGACCTGTGATTTCTCAACGTTATTATTGTTCTCCTCGTTTATCGGCATGCCCGATGCGGCAGTTACCGAATACACGGAATCGCCTTCCTTCTTAAGTCCCGAAGGATTCTGGAACTGATACAATCCTATCTTCATACCCGGTATCGGCTGCGGATTGTTGGCCGCGTCCGGATAGCACAGCTGTCCGTCTCCGTCAACCGTGATCCTGTCTGCCATATACTGGTTTGCGTTTATCTGTATCGGCTGTCCCGTTGCCGAAAGGACCGGGTTACCGTCGGAATCCGTAAGCTTGAGAATATTTCCGCCCGCATCACCGAGTGCGAACAGGAAATTACCGTTTCTGGTAAAGTGTACGTTCGTACCGTTTGCAACATTGGGATTAGGGCCCGTCTGAACCGCAAAAAGACCGTCACCGCTTATCGCAAAGGAAGTAGGGTTCTCCGATGCCAGAAAAGCACCCTGCGTAAAATGAGAGGTGATCGATGCGTTGCGCACACCGAGACCGACCTGCGCGCCTATGGGCTTCTGCTCACCGTTAGCCGTTGTCGTCTTCGTCTGCAGGTTCTGATACAGCAGAGACTTGAATTCATTTGTCTCGGTCTTGTAACCCGTTGTATTAACATTTGCCAGATTGTTCGCTATCGTATCAACGTTTATCTGCTGCCCGATCATTCCCGATGCAGCCGTCCACAATGTTCTTACCATATCGTAACCTCCCTTAAGCTTCTACGTTATACTTTACCCAGATCATTAACGGCAACCTGCAGTGTCGAATCATAA
The DNA here is from genome assembly GCA_900320345.1 of uncultured Lachnospiraceae bacterium. GTDB lineage: Bacteria > Bacillota > Clostridia > Lachnospirales > Lachnospiraceae > UBA2868. The sequence goes on from ONRZ01000090.1 coordinate 6,185, forward strand.
GCCTGGATTATCTTCTGGTTGGATTCATAAGCTCTCGTGAATGCAATGAGATCCACCATCTCCTGTACCACCTGAACATTAGCCGCCTCCAGGTATCCGGAATATACCTGCGCATCCGTTTCGCCGTATCTCTCAAGATAATCATAATCCTCGAAATCGGTTATCTGAATCTGCGCCTGAACAGCTCCCGTAACCGTGTTGCGGATATTTCCCTGTCTGTCTATAGAGTATTTCTGGAGCGGATCCAGAACAATATGATTGCCTCCCTTACTGAGAAGATAATCACCGTCCTTCGTTACCAGTTCACCCTTTGCATTTAACGTAAACGATCCGTCCCTTGTATATTTAACCGAAGTCTCGCTCTGGTTATCCTTATACTCTCTGGATCTTGAAGCCATATTCTTATATGATTTGGAAGTAAACTCTACGGCAAAGAAGCCCTTGCCCGACAGAGCCATATCGAAGGTGTTTCCGGTTTCATGGAAAGAACCCTGAGAGTGATCGACATAGTTCTCACCGATCTTTACTCCCATGTTCATCACGCCCTCACGCCTTGCAAAATACGGCTCCGAAGAATCCTTGATCTTATATGCGAGCACATCCTTAAATGCCTGAGATGTGGTCCCCTCTTTCTTAAATCCCGTGGTAGCCGAGTTGGCCATATTGTTCGACAATACGTCCACCCTTCTCTGCTCGTTTACCATACCGGTGCTTGCTGTGTACAAACCTTTAAGCATGCAGTTCCTCCCCTGTTGCTGCAGCCCGCTAATTCAATTCCTCATCATAGCCGGCAAGCAGTTCGACATATTTACCTGTTCCTATCGCCACCGCCGTCATGGGATCTTCGGCGGTCACCGTATTGATACCTGTCTTATATGCTATGAGATCTTCCAACCCTCTAAGAAGACTTCCGCCGCCGGTAAGTACGATACCCCTGTCTGCGATATCCGCCGCCAGTTCCGGTGGCGTGCGCTCAAGTACGCTGTGTATCGCTTCGACGATCTGAGCTGTCGTCTCACGCAGAGCCTCTTCCGTCTCCTCGCTCGATACCTTGACCGTTCTCGGAAGACCTGTTACGAGGTTCCTTCCCCTGACTTCAAGATAATCGATCTCCGGCTGTTTGAACGCCGTTCCTATCTTGATCTTAAGCTCTTCGGCCGTTCTCTCGCCAATGAGAAGATTGTGCTTCTTTCTCATATATCTTACGATCGCCTCATCAAAATCATCTCCGGCGACCTTAACAGATGTACTTACAACGATACCGCTTAACGATATCACCGCAATATCGGATGTACCTCCGCCTATATCTACTACCATGTTCCCGCAGGGCTTGCTTATATCTATCCCGGCTCCGATCGCTGCGGCTATGGGCTCCTCTATGATCTCAACGTCCCTGGCTCCTGCCTGGTATGTCGCGTCCTCAACGGCCTTCTTCTCAACCTCCGTAACTCCGCTGGGAACACATACGCTTATCCTGGGCTTACGGAAGGTCTTTCTTCCTATCGCCTTACGGATAAAGTAGTTGAGCATCTTCTCGGTAACCGTATAATCCGAGATAACTCCCTGCCTTAGCGGCCTTATCGCCACTATATTGCCCGGTGTCCTTCCGAGCATGAGCCTTGCTTCTTCGCCTATTGCCTTTATCTTATTTGTGTCCCTGTCAAGCGCTACTACCGAAGGCTCCTTGAGCACTACGCCCTTTCCGTGTATATAAACAAGGATACTTGCGGTTCCCAGATCTATTCCTATATCGGTATAAACCATCTGATGTTTCCCCTTTCCGGTTTAGTTGTTTACATAATAACTCCATTTTGAATGGTGCAATATATTATACTCTAAACCGGACCATTTTGAAAGAGGTTTTTATCAAAAATGAAAGCATAACAACCGAGCTTCCTTCTCGATCATCATGCTTCCCTGCAATCATCTTATACCCTTATCGCAATATCCCATTCTGCGTTTACAAATAATATATCGGACAAAACGCGAAATACTTAACCCTTAGGTCCGTTATACTTTATTGCCAGGAGCGTTATATCATCAAACTGCTCTGCTTCACCCTTGAATTCCTCAATGCTCTTCTTTACGTTATCAATGCATTTTTCAGGCGGAGCATCCGGCTCACTGTTAAGCGCTTCCGTAAGCCTGTCCGCGCCGAACATCTCATTACCTTCATCGGTCGCTTCGGTCACACCGTCCGTGTACACCACTATACTGTCTCCCGGTTCAAGCTTAAACGCATGTCCCTCATACCGGGTATCCTCCATCGCAGCCAGCGGGATCGAATGCCTGTATTTAACGGGCTCGTACCTGCCGCCCGCGCGCTTTAACATCGGATCTTCGTGTCCCGCATTTACCGCCACACCTTCTCCTGTGGACAGAGTGATTATGGCAAGCCACGCCGTTACGAACAGTTCCATCTCATTTTTCTCACACAGGGTATTGTTCACATCAGACAGCATATCTCCGACACTTCCCGTCGAATGGACACGCAGCTTGAGCAGAAGCTTCGATACCATCATGAACAGGGCGGCAGGCACACCCTTGCCAGCCACATCGGCTATCACAACGCTTAAATGATCGTCATCTATCAGATAGAAATCATAAAAATCCCCACCGACCTCTTTGGCCGGTGTCATGGATGCATAGATCTCAAATTCATGCCTGTCGGGAAAAGGCGGAAATACATTCGGGAGTATGGCTGCCTGTATCCTTCTTGCGATATACAGCTCGGTTCCTATGCGCTTGCTTTCGGCTGCCATGGTGGTGATCCTGTCGATATGCTCAAGCGTATCTTTCTCCATCTGTCTTATGGCTCCGGCAAGCACCTCTATCTCGGCGATGGTGCTCACATCTGTAAGAGCACCCTCCTCGGCCTCGGTATTCTCCTTCGCAAAACGGGATGCCTCTTTTATCACCATCCTGATCGGCCGTACAAAATGCTGCCGCAGGAAAAAATAAGATGAAAACGACGCAAATACCGCGATCAGAACCGTCGCCACCCCTATTATCAACATGAAGCGGTGCCGCCCCGTTGACAGTTCGCTCATCGGGCGCTGAACGCACAGGATCGCACTCACATCTCCCTTATCATCCTTAACGGGTATGAGTGCAGTGATATGCGGTTCATATCCCCTGAGTTCCGATGTCCTTATTATGCTTCCCCTGCTAAGTCCGTTTTCGTAAATATCCCTGTATATCTCGCGGTATCTCTCATTGGTGGTCTCCCGTCTGTAACCTATCGGCCAGGGATCGTAGTCGCTCTTTTTATTTACGATATTGACAACGGTGGTGAACTCACCGTAATCATCCGTATCCGGCTTTATCACATAAATAAGCGTAACATTCTGCTTCTGGCACAGAAGGTCAAGCCTTCGTTTCATATCAGCGTAATCATCGCCCGATCCCGATGTTTCAATATATTCATCGATACGGTTCCCGTCAACCAGACATACCGCCGTTTCGGCAGTCCTAAACGCCGACTCCTTATATTCGCGCGTGAGTGATCTTGTGAACTCGGCATAACCCACAACACTCTGTAACGCTCCGAAAAAAAGCAGCAAAAACACAGTCCCGCATATGATGCGGAATGATAGCCGTGATGTAAATTGCCTTATCTTCTTTGATCTGAATCCTTTATCCGTCACCTGGATCTTTCCCTGAGCTTTTCTCTTTCTTTTGCACGCTTTAGTTCACGCTTTATATAATATCCGGTATATGAATCCTTATCCTTTGCCACTTCTTCGGGCGTACCTTTGGCTATCACCGTTCCGCCGCCGTCACCGCCCTCGGGGCCCATATCAATAATATAATCCGCGGTCTTTATAACATCAAGATTATGTTCTATCACCACTACCGTATTGCCGCCCTCCGCGAGCTTATGCAGTATATCGACAAGCTTGTGCACATCGGCAAAATGGAGTCCGGTCGTAGGCTCATCGAGTATATAAATGGTCTTCCCCGTACTCTTCTTTGACAGTTCGGTAGCAAGTTTTATACGCTGTGCCTCACCGCCGGAAAGCGTAGTGGAAGGCTGTCCCAGCTTGATATATGAAAGTCCGACATCATACAATGTTTCGATCTTGCGCCGTATCGAAGGCAGATTTTCAAAATACGTCATAGCCTCCTCAACCGTCATGTCAAGGACGTCATAGATATTCCTGCCCTTATATCTTACTTCAAGCGTCTCCCTGTTATAACGTCTGCCTCCGCATACCTCGCAGGGCACGTACACATCGGGGAGAAAGTGCATCTCTATCTTTATTATACCGTCTCCGGCACAGGCTTCGCAGCGCCCGCCCTTGACATTGAACGAGAATCTTCCCTTGCTGTAACCCCTTTCCTTTGCATCCGGAGTTCCCGCGAACAGATCCCTGATCTGATCGAACACTCCCGTATAGGTGGCGGGATTGGATCTGGGTGTCCTTCCGATCGGAGACTGGTCTATATCTATGACCTTATCAAGCTTCTCGACACCTGTTATATCCTTATGCTTGCCGGCTATCGTCTTGGCACGGTTAAGCTTCCTTGCAAGTGATTTATACAGGATCTCGTTTATGAGCGAACTCTTACCCGAGCCCGACACGCCCGTAACACAGGTGAAAACTCCGAGCGGGATATCAACATCTATATCCTTAAGATTATTCTCGGCCGCTCCCCGTATCTTAAGCCAGCCCTTGGGTTTGCGGCGCTTTGCCGGTACAGGGATGAACTTCCTTCCCGACAGATACTGTCCGGTTATCGAATCGGGATCCTTCATCAGATCCTCCGC
>ONRZ01000120.1 GCA_900320345.1 uncultured Lachnospiraceae bacterium
CGCTGCGCCGGAACAGTACCCCGATTACTTTTTTGACGATGAAGATGACTACGATGAAGATGACTACGAAGACGATGAAGATGATGATCCGTTTGAATAGAGTAATTAGCTTAATCGTACTAAACAGCCTTCAGACAATAATGGGATCATCAGTTTCTGGCGGACATATCTTTCCGATTTAATGCCAAGATGCTCCTGGATCTCTGCTTTAGATTTTGGCTCTTTACAGAAGGCCAGGATTCTTTTTTTTCTTATCCTCATCACCAGCTATGTCACTTTCTTCGTCACCAGTGACAGGGCTGGTGATATAGGTGGATGTAAGCGGCAGTTTCAGCATCGTTCGGTCAGGTGCTCCGCTGTCCATCCTCTCTTCAACCACCGGATCATCGAGTCCTGCATCACGCCATGCCTTATAGATCACTCAGATGCATTTTCCCGAGATTGTCACTGAAAATGATCACAGATACTCCGGGCACAACACTCCGTAGAAGGCGCAGTGTCTTTATACCTATATAATTATCGACTATAAATACAGTTTTCCTTGCCTTTCTGTATATATCCATATATGTTTCATCAGCTTTCGCCGGCTGTCCGTTAAGGATTAGATATTCCTTTTTGTCCTCTTCCCGACTGAAATCAAGCATATAAGGGGATATCTCAGACCGCTTTACTGTCTGCTGCATCTGGCTGAACAAATCGCTCAGCCTGTCTCCATGATCAATCAGCTGCGACTTTATGCTCTGCACTTCCTGCTGTGTGTCGGAGACCTGCATGGACAGATGCAGGTAATCACGCTGCCCGAGCAGGGACTGGTTCTGTACGATGAAATCTTTCATCGCTTTAAACGCCATTATAAGGGGCGCGGCTCTGCCGAATTGCCAGATCCCCGCGAAGTACAGTCATCAACATATATACCCCCTGCTCTGTAAAAGCACGTGGGAGATACCTGGTTCCTCCCCAACTTGAGGTGAATTTTTTGCACCTCAAGATTTCATCGAACTCTGCTCTTGTCAGTTGAAACATGAACTCATAGCCCGTAAATTATACTATTCAAATATAAGGAATTGACTCCCTTACATAATCGCTAAGTTTCCCAGGGAGTTTGTGTCTCCTGATAACATCATGGCAGTACTTTTTATATACCGCTTTCAGTGCTTTGTTGTTTGTTGTATCATTTCTATTTGCATAATACAAATATGCCTGTAATAAGACGATATCAAAGGTAATAATTTTTACATTTTGGAGATCCGAGAGGTCATGTGCAACATTATCGACCATGATCTCTCTTGAGCAAAAATAATTAATACCATGATAAGCGGCATAAGCTAAACTATATACCTCGCCTCGGTCTTTAGACTTCCCTCTACTGTATCTCACAAGACTATGAGAAGAAATATTATTGAATATCGTTGTATATAAAGGATCAGATCCATATAAGCTATTCTCAGAGACTATAGAAACATTTTTACCGATATACGAATCTACATAGTTCCTTGCGTCTTCATCAAGTTCTTTATAGACCTCTTCATGAATAAGAATGTTCGTAAAACTCTGAAACAAAGGCTCTATGAATAGTTTCTTCATGTTATCAAATGAGCAGTTCTTATCGGATCCTCTGTTTTCAATTCCTACCATGAAAATATTGGCATCGAATAATACCGGTTCATTAAGTAACTCATGTAAAGCGGTGCTCTTCAGTGGTGTTATCATGCATCTCCTCCCGCTTTATCTTAAGCATTTCCAGCAGCTCATCATCGTCTTCATCCGTATCATCTTCAATTGTGTCATCTGAAACAATGTCTTCGACAAGCGCCATATCCAATCCTAATACCGTTGCATCCCTCAGTATTTCTTCTCTTGAGGCATTTCCGTCATTATAGGCTTTTGTAATATCCTGATATATTGAGCTTCGTTGTGTTAGATACTTGTTTTCATTACTATAAAGCTCTTCGACACGTTTCCCCAGAATTTTAATTTCTCTCAGGATACTTTTTATAAAACCATAATCTTTTATGTATCTATCAACATTTTCTATGTAGTGTTCTTCAGCTAATCTATATATAACCGCTTTAAGAGGTAATTGATATTTAACTGTTAAATAGATAATAATTGTTGAGAACTGATAAAAGCTCATTAATGAAACACTGGACATTTCCATTCCCAGACAATAATCCTGGATCTCGCGTGCCAATGCCTCTTCAGGTAATAACAATTCCGCTGCGAATCTGCATGCTTTCTTTTCATTTATATCTTTAAGCATACTGAAATCACATATATAAGGTTTATCTTTGACAATTTGATAGTCTTTTATGTAATGATAAAACTCATGTGCCGCAGCAAATATCTGATTAGCTAAAGGCTTATTTGAATTGAGGATAATATATGCACGTTCTTGGCCTGTCGTTGGTATAAAAAGCATGCCATCTATATTATCAGAGTCAAATGGCACTGGTTCAATTCTTAATTCTTTATTCTGATCACAGATCCAATCAAACACACCTGTTCCTAACGGGGCCAATGCATAATCAACACGTTTTTCCCTTGCTAACCGCTTTATATCTGCAATTTCATTATCTGTTAATGAAGATGTATTAAAGTCATACTTCTTCTGATAATACTGCTCAAAAAGCTCTTCATGATCAATCGACGTCATAGCTTCTCCTCTTTGCTAATAGCTCGTATTTCTCTCTAATTCGAATACGTTCTGACATCTCTTCTATTCTTTCTCTATCAGACTCCTTTAAGTTGCCCATAAGATACACCAATGCATCCTTCGTCGTTTCTTCAAAATAATCATCCGTCTTCCTGTTTGACAATTCACATAAACGGATTAGGATATCAAGTGTTGGCAATTGCTTCCCATTTTCGAGCAGAGATAGTGTGGATCTTTTCACACCCATTTTATCCGCAAAATTAGTCTGTGACTCTCTTCCTCGTAATGATACTAGATCATTGCAGAACTTTTTGGTATTGAATTCTTTCATGTTTCCTCCTCCCATGTAAGGAAGCAATACTTTAATGTATAACCCTTTATTCTACGATATGATTACACCTAATTTCTGTAGCTTCCGCAAAGCATGACTGATATCTTATCAGAGATGTCCCAACCAGTCAACTCCTTTGTTAACTATTTTAACACCATTTACATTTATTGCATATACTTTATGTTATTATCTCAAGTGTATATGTATGTTCCTTATCCCATTCTCCTGTCGCAATTTGCAATATAGATTAATACCATTGATTAACATCTAAAAATGATTTCGTATGTTTCCCCTTTCCAACAACTTCTCCAATACATTTCGAAGTTAAAGGATTATATTTAAAGTCATAGCATTCAATAATATGGCAGTAATCATCCCGTACGCCGCACTTGCGTTAACCTCAGCCGGATGCTGCCCGGTCACCGACCGACGGCGAGGAACTCAGGAACAGGCTTTACGTCACTGAGCCGTCGGGACACGTATTGTAGCATCCGCCTGAGAACCCCACAAGGGTTCCCTGCGGCGGCTAGTTATGTAACCTCTGGCTCCGAATCTAGGAACAGTGCGGTGACAGATTCCAGTTTTTAACTTAATCGTTTCGAATCACGCATTCTGAACGATATATCGTATCATTTTGCGTTCATAGCCTCGGATTTTGAGCAAAGGGTTTTGAAAGAGACATATGAGAAACTACAGAGCATACGATATATCATTTTCCGGAGCGCTCTTGATGCGAAAAACGCGTCACTAGTTAAGTGCTCCTGCTGGTCCCATGCTATTACAGCAGCCTGAAATTCGTCGAATTATCCCTGTGCCACCCCAAACTCTTTGCCCATGCAAGGAGCTCCTTCTTCTGCCGTTTAGCATCTTCTTTCTCGTCCGGATCCATCCATTTCAGTTCGGGATGGATCTTTTTCAGGAAATTCGCGAATCCGCACAGGCCGCCGGCATCATCGATCAGCATCTCGCCGTCTTTGGCGATCATAACGGGGCGATACACCTCCCTGCACTTCACATTTGCCCGGTCAAGCTCCGCCTGCGTGATTCGTCCCGATTCCACCAGATCCGGGCAGTTGGCGCTGGCAGTGATGCGAACCTCCCAATCATCACCGAAATCATAGTTATAGAGAAGTACATCCGTCACAGGCGGCGTCATTACCTGCACCTGCGGCGCATCGATCTGCTTTTTAATGATAGACTGTACGTGCTGATCCACCGCCCGGCAGACATCTTCCCCGAAATACGCGATCTGGCTGTCAATAAGTGCGCGCTCTCCTTCGGAACAATTCTCCGGCAGTTCCATCTTTCCTATGGCCAATACGGCTCTGATCGGTAGCCTTTCCAGAAGTGCCATGGGATTACGATCAAACAAATACCGCACTCCTTCTGACGGCACCGCATCAAACTTCATGACTTCAACCCGATAGGGCACATCATCTCCATGCCACGGTTTTGGCTCTTGCCGCTTATTCCCTTCATAATCATAAACAGGAAGTACTTCGCTAACATGCTCCTCCCCGTCATATTTTTTTGAATCAGGATCGTAGAATCTGGTATACATGACATAGTATTCCCTGTTCCTGTCAAGCTTCCTCATATCCTCCCGGCAGGAGATGATCCCCTCGCCATGGCACTGGGACATATACGGCCCGGTATATTTTTTCCGGAGCCAGTTCTTAAAACTGCCGCCGCTATAATCATCCGCCCAGAATTCATCCTCATCATCCATCAGCGGCGAACGGAACAGTATGCCCACAAGGCGGCTCCACATGGAAGCTTTATGACCTGTCAAAATATCGAACCTCTCGTCCGGCAACTCAAACTTATGCAAATGAGAATTCTGCCATCCGAAAGCCCTCTGGATCACATAATGCAGCGCATACAGCGGAATATCTTCCGGTACGATAACGTCTCTGCTGATACAGTCGTCATGTTCCAGCTTTCCGTACTTTCTGAATACCTCTACCTCATCATCATTCCTATAATCACTGTATACCTCCATATGCAGCCGAATGACGTTCGCCGGCTCCTGTCCCTTAACGCCCCGGGGAACTTCCCTGTAGCATATCGCAATAATTCCAGCCTGTCCTTTTCCTCTTCTGACAGACTCTTTTTTGCCAGAAGCATGTCAAGCTCCCGTTCTTCCTTATCCCTCTTCCGGTCTAAAGCCTCCAGAATCATACGAAATTCCTTCCACTCTTCCGAAATTTTCTCCGTCATTTGTGCAGCTTCTTCGTCCATCATCTCTTCCATATCGTCCCACGTAGTCCTGTGCGGCCTGTGATAAGCCTCCGTATAGGACATCCTGATATCCTTCTGCCACTCATTGACAATCTTCTTCTGTTCTGCCATCCTGTCTCCCTTCCAGGCAGCAGGGACATCCACTTTTCCAAATGCACGCCCTGCCTGCCGCTCCAGCTGCTGCTTCTCATATGCGCGGTACTCTCTCACATCCCGTGTGTGCTCCGACGGATCAAGGGTATGGTCAATTTTGTCTTCATAGGGCAATGCCGTTGACACCGTCGCAACGGAAACGCCCAGATCATGAGCAATCTCCTTAATACTCATCCCCTTCTTCCGAAGCCGGACTGCAATTTCCGTGATCGGAGATTCCAT
>ONRZ01000094.1 GCA_900320345.1 uncultured Lachnospiraceae bacterium
TTCGACTTGCATGTGTTAGGCACGCCGCCAGCGTTCATCCTGAGCCAGGATCAAACTCTCAATTATAATGTTTGATTCTCAGGATAAGCTAGCTTATCCCTCGTCATAAGGAATCCACCACTTCGTGGTCCGCCCTTATGACCAATCCTAAATTTACTTTAGGGTCGTTCTGAAAAATTTAACTTTTGAAATTTTTCGAGGATGGTTTATACTATTAGATTTTCAAGGTGCTTCGCTTCAGTTGTTGATCAAGAAGCTTACCGGAGAAGGAGGGATTTGAACCCTCGCGCCGCTATTAACGACCTACTCCCTTTCCAGGGGAGCCCCTTCAGCCTCTTGGGTACTTCTCCATCAGGATTTTTCCTAAAGCTGAAACAAAAGAATGCACTTGGCACTCAGCGGAGAGGATGGGATTCGAACCCATGTGCCCGTGAAGGCAAACGGTTTTCAAGACCGCCTCGTTATGACCACTTCGATACCTCTCCTTGGTCTTGTTTTCCCATTATTTTACGCCGACCCGTTTCTCGTCAGCGCATTGAATATGATAACAAACAAGAATAGCGATGTCAACAACTTTTTAATTAAAAAACAATGCTATTTTTAAAGATATCCTACTGTCTCAAAAAAGCCTCGGCAATAAGCATATCTTCGGGGGTTGTTATCTTGATATTTCGATATGAACCGGATGACACATGTACCGGAAGAGTTCCAAACTGTTCCATGACCATGGCATCATCCGTGATCTTTACCGCAGATCCGCTCTCAACTTCATTTTTCCGTGCCGCCATGCGCTCGTAAGCTTCCTTTATTTTCCTAAAGTCGAATACCTGCGGTGTCTGCATGAGCCACACACTGCTCCTGTCCGGTGTATCCACCGCGACACCTTTTTCATCGGTTATCTTAACCGTATCCTTGGAAGGAACGGCAACGATGGCTGTTCCGAACTTACTGACCGTTTCGTATGCACGTGCAAGCATCTCACCATCAACAAAGGGCCTTGCACCGTCATGGATGAAGACGTAATCGCTTTCTTTCACTGCCCTCAGCCCGTTAAGCACCGAATCATATCTCTGCGCACCGCCCTCAGTCATCCCGCTTACCTTGGTGATACCGTACTTATCCGTGATCTCTTCCTTTATAAATGAAAAATCATCCTTCGCGGCAACAATTATTATCTCATCAATGAAACTGTCCTGAAATGCCTTCAACGAATAATAAAGGACCGGTCTTCCGCACAGATCAAGATACTGTTTGGGCGTATCCGTTCCCATCCTGCTGCCCCTTCCGGCAGATAATACGATTGCTGTACATTTTTTATCCATGATCATTCTCCGCCGGACTATCTCTCTCCCAATCTCAGGTTCGGAACCGCGTTAAGGCTAAGATCGGCAAAATTGCCTTTAAGATATTCATAATATCCTGCGACTCCTATCATCGCCGCATTATCGGTACAAAATACGGGTGACGGATAATAGAATTCTATTCCCTCATTCTCGCATGCCGCCTTCATCTGCGCCCTGAGTGATGAGTTCGATGCCACGCCGCCGGCTATCGCGAACTTTTTTGCTCCGTACTCCCTTACCGCGTTCATCGAATGTTCAACCAGCACATCGGTTACAGCCTTCTGGAACGAGGCTGCCACATCTTCCATGACTATCTCACGTCCTGCCATTTTCTCGGAATTAAGGTAGTTGAGCACTGCTGATTTTAGACCGCTGAAAGAAAAATCATACTCTCCTTCCCTTTCTGCCCCCGATTTTACATCGGGGGAGCCCGTCGGCTTTGAGACATAAGAAGAATCCGTACGGATTCTTACCTTAGGTCTCGGAAAATCTATAGCCTCCGCATTTCCTTCCTTTGATACCTTGTCTATCTTGGGGCCTCCCGGGTATCCAAGACCTATCGCCCTTGCCACTTTGTCAAAAGCCTCACCCGCGGCATCATCCCGTGTGCGCCCCAGTATCTCATACACTCCGTAATCGCTGACATTTACAAGGTGCGTATGTCCTCCCGATACGACAAGGGACATGAAGGGAGGTTCAAGTTCGGGATGTTCTATGTAATTTGCACATATATGGCCTTCGATATGATGTACACCGATAAGCGGTATGCCTGTGGCAAAACTTATCGCCTTCGCTTCCGCAACGCCCACAAGAAGTGCGCCCACAAGTCCGGGACCGTAGGTGACCGCTATCGCATCGATATCCTTAAGCGATACTCCCGCTTCCTTAAGCGCCTCCTCTATGACCTGGTTGATCTTCTCGATATGTTTTCTCGAAGCGATCTCCGGTACCACGCCGCCGTAGAGGGTATGAAGATCGATCTGCGAATATATTACGTTTGACAGAACACTGCGGCCGTTCTTTACGACCGCAGCAGCTGTTTCATCACATGAACTTTCTATCGCAAGGATATGTGTCATCATTTTGCATCCGCTTCCTTATCATCATCATAGATCCGCCAGCCGAATATCTTCCAGTGGCCTGACGGGTCCTTCCTTAAGAGGAATTCTTCCTGAGTTGCGACCATCTTCTTGCCGTCCCTTACGGTAAACAGACAGAATGCCTTGGCCCAGTCCGCTCCCTCATATCTGTAATAATCGATGTCTGTTGCTCCGGATATCGAATAACTCGAGATGTAGCGATCCTGGCTCTTAAAAATATCAACCGACGTCTTAAGGTCATTTAGATAATCATCGTCATCCTGCTGTGCCTTCAGCTGATCATCCAAAAGCTGTCTTGATTTTGCGGCAAGTTCCGCAAGCTGTTCGGGTGTATATGTCTCGCTGTAGAAACATCTGGTTATCTCACTGTAATACTTTAGGACTTCCTTGGGCGTTGAAGGATAATTATTATCAAGATTCCTTGCAAGCACTTCCTCTACAGGCGTCAGTGTCACGGGTGTTGCCGTATCGGGTTTGTTTCTGAACGCAAGTATAGCAAAGCCACCGACCACTATCGCCGCCAGGATCAGCATTATCACTATTCTTTTAATACCGCCGTCGCTCCTTCGCGCCACTTTTACTACTTCTCCTCGTAGTCTATTTCAACACTGCGGCCATCCTTGGCCGTGTGAGTATTTGCAAATATCTCTCTTGCCGCACCTACATAATTCTGCGGGTATGACAATGACGGACTGTAATGTGTAAGCCACAGTTCCCTGACTTTGGCTCTTTTTGCCATTTCCGCCGCCTCGTAAAATGTCATATGCTTATGGTCTCTGGCCTTCTCTTCCATACCGGGCTCGCCGTACATCCCTTCACAGATGAACAGATCCGATCCTTCGGCATTTAATACTATCGATTCCGTAGGCCTTGTATCCGTACAGTATGTAAGCTTGATCCCCTTCCTCGGCGGGCCCAGGACCATATCCGGAGTAAAGATCCTGCCCTCGTATTCGATGGTCTCACCCTTTTGCAGCGGGTTCCAGAATTTAAGCGGAATATCCGCCTCCTTTGCCGCATCGACCGAGAACTTGCCTGCCCTGTCTATGTATATGCTGTATCCGTAACAGATCACATTGTGGTTGAGCTTAAATGCTTTAAGCCGATAGCCGTCCATCTCTATGACTTCTTCCGGTTCCGTTATTTCCCTGAAATTTATCTCAAACGGAAGTTCCGGCGCTATCACCCTTAAGGAGTTGACCACCCTCGCAAGACCGCGCGGCCCTATCATAGTCACAGGTTCGGTACGTTCCGAATTGCCCATTGACAAAAGCAGTCCCGGCAATCCGCTTATATGATCCGCATGATAATGCGTGAAACATATCACATCTATCGGCTTGGGGCTCCAGCCCTTCTCCTTCATCGCTATCTGTGTGCCTTCGCCGCAATCTATCAAAATACTGCTGCCGTTATACCTCATCATGAGGGAGGTCAGCCATCTGTAGGGCAGGGGCATCATGCCTCCTGTTCCCAGCAAACATACGTCAAGCATTCTTCTTCCCTATCCCCTTATCCGTAAATTCTTTCCCCAGCCTGCATTCCCTTCTTAAGCGGAGAATGCGGCCCTGTCATCTGAGCCACATGATAACAGCATCTTCACGAGGATCTTCATAAAATCCCCTGCGTATCCCCTCCTGTACAAATCCAAGCGATCTGTACAGTGCTTTGGCTGCGCTATTGGATTCCCTTACCTCAAGCGTGAAGCTCGTTCCTCCGATCGTACGCGCCTTATCCATGGCCGCCTCCATAAGTCCCTTTGCTATCCCCTGTCCTCTGAATCCTTCCTTTACCTGGACATTGGTTATATCCACATCACCGACTATGTTATGATAAACGACACAACCGATAATCTCTCCGGCTTTTTGGGCCACAACGCAGCCTCTGTCATCTTTATAAATGATATCCGCGAAATCTTCCTTCTTCCATGGTGCAGTGAAGATCTCGCTTTCCATCGCTGCCACCGCATCCACATCTTCCGCTGTCATTTCACGTATTACGATCTCTCTGTCCATATCATCATATGCGTACTTTGTCAGCCGGCTTCCCTGCTTGTCTTCTCCTGTTCCGCCCTGACTCTTTCCGCCTGAGAAACCCTAAGATACTCAGGTTTATGTTCCGCTGCCGTTTCGATCCTGCCTTCTTTATAATATCTTGCGGCCAATACCGCCAATGCTCCGGCGCGCTGCATGGACATATGTGCAGGTGCATATGAATGCGGGATCTTAAGTGTCTCATCTATCGCTTCACGGTATACCGGAACACCGTCTCCGAGGAACAGTACCTTCTCATCGGCCATGTCATTAAGCATCCCGCACAATTCCTCAACCGCTATCGCGCATCCATCCTTTACGGTAACAAGTTCTCCCGTGCTGCCAACGCCTGTCCCACTGTCCTCACCGAACCTGTAAATGCCTGTATACACCTGTTCGCGCCTTGCATCCATTATCGGACAGATAAGTCCGCTGATTCCCCAGGCGTTCATGGCCAGCCCTTCAAGTGTCGATACGGCTATCAGCGGTTTATCAAGCGCCAGGCCTATGCCCTTTGCCGTAGCGGAACCTATACGCAGTCCGGTGAAAGATCCGGGTCCTTTGGCTACCGCAACGGCATCTATCGTATCCATGCCAAGTTCGGTCATGCTCCTTATCTCATCCAGCATTGGTACCAGTGTCTGCGAATGTGTCTTCTTATGGTTGATCGTATACTCGGCGATCAGCTTATCATCCTCAAGCAGTGCAACGGTTGCCGTTATTCCCGAACTGTCTATTGCCAGTATCTTCATTTTTCTACCTTACTCATGCTTCATCTATCTCAATGCGGCGATAATCCGCACCTTTTTCCAAATCCTTTAAGATAACTACCCTGTGCGCACCGGCCGGGATCAGTTCCTCAATAAGTTCCGCCCACTCAACAAGCGATACTCCGTCACCGAAGAAATAATCCTCGTAACCTATCTCCTCCATCTCCTCGGGCTCCTCTATACGGTATACATCGAAATGATACAGGGGCAGCCTTCCATCCTCGTATATCTGGAGTATCGTAAATGTCGGACTGTTCACATATTCCGTGATCCCAAGCCCCCCGGCAAAGCCCTGTGCAAACACGGTCTTTCCTGTCCCGAGGTCTCCCGTCAGCGTATAGATCTCACCTGCTTTGGCCTTACTGCCAAGCCTGTTTCCAAGTTCAAATGTTTCTTCACTGCTGTATGTTTCTGCGATCATATCACCGGATCTTAACCCTGTCCTGCGGGACACCCTTCTTTATAAGTTCCACGGCCCTTTCGTAATCCTTACCCAAAGACTCTTTCGGAAAAATGGTGGCAGTCACCCTGTTTGTATAAAGTATGAGGCTCTTCTTAGTGCTGCGCACCTTGACTACCTGATCCCATTTTGCCTCCATATGTTCATCCAGAACATCGATCGCCATCATCTCATCATCAAGCGTATAATGGAGCGTCTCCTTAAATACCGGATTAAGCGTCACCTGCTTCCCCGCCTGGATATATCTCTCTATCGGGAGATACACGATCACAGCAAGACCCGCAATGATATACAGCGGATTGTGATCAACGAAAAACATCACAAACAGAAGAAGACCGATAACTCCCGCCATCCAGAACTGATTCTATCTTCATATAGCACTGCCGACTCCGTCTTAATAGACACACATAATCAATTTAGTATATCACAAAATCGTCTGTAAAGGAATAATGGGGATTTATAAATAATATTAATTTTTATTACCACTTTTACTTCTGCTTCGTATAAAATAATAGAAAGAGATGAAAACATCAGAAACCCGTGAAAGGAGTGAGAAATATGTCAGATAAGAAAATATCATTAAACAGCAATGAACTCGACAATATCATTGGCGGTTATATAGAGGATGATATAGGGCGCGATACTTACGGTAAGGAAGTTAAATGCCCCAACTGCAACGAAGCATCCAAGAACATGATCGAATACATCGGCCCCGGCGACATCATGGGAAACTACAGATGCAAATATTGCGGACGGTACTTCACCGTAAGCTGACAGCATCAAATTCCCCTTTTATATCCTCGTAGAAATTGATCTTCAGTACATACATATTGGGCAGCATCCAGAAAATGCCGATACCCAAAGTAAGTACCGTAAGACAGCCCATTCCGAACACATTGATCATAAGATAGAAGTATTTTATCTTATGATCTTTCATAACGTAAGCACTCAGCTTAAGGATCTGCGTTGCCGTGTATTCGGGATGGTCAAGATACAGGTAGTAGCATTGGGATAGCAAAATATCCGCAAATATGTATATGATCAGAAACGCCGATACTAAAACGCATTTTATAAGGACAACGGCTCCCTTGCCAAGTCCGGCTCCTTCAGCGAAGGATTCCGGGATGAGCAGCGGGAGCTGTATCAATGTCATAAAAAGCCACATTACAAAGCATACTATTATCACCTTGTCGGGGTCATGCTTCAGCACATAAAAGAATTCTTTTATATTTATTTCCTGTCCTCGGGTAAGCCTCATACATATCCTTATCAGGCCCACGTCAAAAATGCTGATAAGAAGTGCCTGAACAAGACTTACAAGCACACTTACCAGAAGGCCCGACACACTGACCATGAGAAGCAGTTCGGACAACGTAAAGTATATAAGAATATACAGCGAAACATAAACGGACAGCTTCGAGTAATTACCCAGAAGCTGTTCCCGTGTCAATGCCTTAAGCAGTCCTACGGACTTACCGTTCATTACAATATATCTCCTATCCTGCAAGATCCAGATTTGCGCCTCTTAGTGCCATACCGTGGATCGCCTTCATATCCTTTGTATAAGGGCTGTTGTCCTTGGGATACGCTATGGCCGTCCTTGTTACACCGCCGGCTACATACGATCGTCCGCATTCCGGGCAGATCGCCGTTTTAAGGCTTACCCCGCACGAAACAACCTTGCCGCCCTTCTCCGCAGCCTTTTCATAAGCATTTACGACATGTTCCTGCTCATGTGCCCTTACCTTTGCACCTGCGGCCTCCGGCGAAATATGCGCGGCTGATTTAAATGAGACCATTTCATCCGAGCCGTCCTGATATTTACGTTCTTTACAGGTCTCGCATTCCGCGGGCGATGACTTCCGGCCCGGTGTAACCTCCATGGATTCTCCCGGGTTGACTATCGGCTTGGTCCCTTCGGTACCCTGAACGGAGCCTGTAGCGCCGACCGAGCCCTGAAGCGGACTCATCATCGCATTATACATTCCGTATCCGCCGTATCCGTACGGATTTATCATCATATCTGATCACCCCACTCTCCGGGAAGATCGGGAACCCATCCATGGGCCTCCTAAATGACTGTTTACTTATCTCTGTACTCTTTGGACTTTTCTTCCAGCCGGTCAAGCATCTCATCCATCTCCGGAGGCATTTCGGTCCCTATGTTATCGTACAGCTGCTCGTAATACTCCCTCATCTCATCCACGAGCTTATCGTTCGTCTTAAGCTCATTCATGGTATAATGCACGGAGTATCCTGCCAATCCGACCGTCAGTAAAAGCGATGCTGCCGTACCTATTATCGAAAAAGTAAGTCCCTTACCGGCTTCTTTCGAATACTCCTCGGACCCACCTCTCGATATGATCGCAAATATGATCCCCAGACCGCCTATTACCGGCATCAGCGGGAAACAACATATGAGACCCGCAAGAGATATCACTCCGAAGATCATTGCAAGTTTTGCATACTTTTCTGCTGACAGCCGCTTCGCACTCAGCAATTCCTGATCCATATAACCATTCCTTAATCTCAGCGGCTTTATGATATGTCGGAAGCAATGGATATAAATCCAAGTTAATTATATCACATACAATGTCAAATGTAAACTTTTCCTTCCATATCAGCCGTCATCTTCCAGTTTATACTGCGGCTCAGTCCTCAAGTCCGAAAGCCTCATGCACTGCATTCATGGCCTTCTCCGTCTCCTTCTCGTCAATGAGGACCGTTACTCTTATCTCTGATGTCGAAATCATGTTTATGTTGATATTTGAATTGTAGAAACATTCAAACATCCTCGCGGCAACACCGGGATTGCTCATCATGCCGGCACCGACAATAGAAACCTTGGCCACCTTATCGTTATGGGATATCTCGGGATTTCCGAGCCTTTCCATGTTATCTTCAAGAGCCTTCAGCGCATCATTGCATGCATCCCTCGGTATAGTAAACGAAATATCCTTAGAGCCCGAACGTCCTATGGACTGAAGTATCATATCCACATTGATATTGGCCTTTGCCAGTATATCAAACACCCTGAAGGCGATACCCGGCTTATCCTTAAGTCCTACAAGTGATATCCTGGTTACATTCTTATCGGCTGCAACACCGCTTACAAGCATTCTCTCCACCTTGGTTTCCTCCTTAACAACGGTTCCCTCTGACTCGTTAAGAGACGAGCGGACCACCAACTCTACATTATACTTCTTAGCCATCTCAACAGATCTGTTATGAAGAACTCCCGCTCCAAGCGTTGCAAGATCGAGCATCTCGTCATAAGTGATCTCCTTCATCTTGCGTGCCTTCTTAACGATCCTCGGATCGGCCGTGTATACTCCGTCAACATCCGTATATATCTCACATTTGTCTGCATGCAGTGCCGCAGCAAGAGCGACCGCCGTAGTATCCGAACCTCCTCTTCCCAGTGTCGTAAGATCATCATACTTATTTACTCCCTGGAAGCCGGTCACTATGACTATCTTCTTAAGATCCAGTTCATTCCTGATCCTCTCGGTATCTATCCTCTTAAGCCTTGCATTCCCGTAAACACTGGTCGTATGCATGGCAACCTGAAAAGCATTCAGGGATACCGCAGGAACTCCGAGCATACTCATCGCCATTGCCATAAGTGCTACAGAAGTCTGTTCTCCTGTTGTTAAGAGCATATCAAGCTCTCTCTTTGACGGATTGGGATTAATATCCTTTGCCATATCAATGAGCACATCCGTCTGCTTGCCCATCGCCGACAGCACGACCACTACATCGTTGCCTGCCTGATAATCCTTGATGCAGCGTCTTGCCACATTCATGATACGTTCCTTATCGGCAACGGAAGTACCACCGAATTTCTTAACGATCAACATTTATTTATCCTCCCTGTTATCAACACGGATCCTTGTTATCGCTCCTTCGAGCTGTTTAAATCCCTTTTCAAATTCTTCTTCGGTCATCACACCGGTAACAAATCCGGTCTCGCCCGTAACTCCGGGTGCCTTTACTATATCCACTTCTCCGAACAGTTCCTTTATCCTGTCAAGCTTCTCTTCCTCGCTTCCCGATACACGCACAAAGAAACTCCTCTTCACCGAACCCACGCTGCAAAGTTCAAGATCCTTATCATCCCAGTCAACTCTCACATTTGTCTTATTCTTAACTGCCGCGATAACATCGGAAACAACAGCGCTTGCCGTAGGAAGCTTGCCTGCGCCCGAACCGAAGAACATTGCGGGGCCCAGTACGTTTCCTCTTACATATACGGCATTCAGGACATCATCCACATTATAGAGCGGATGGGATCTCTTAAGCATGATGGGAGCCACCATTGCAACCAGACCGTCATCGGTCTTCTGGCTCTCCGCTATGAGCTTGATCTTAAATCCGAGTTCCTTTGCATATTTGATGTCCCTGGCACTGATCTTCGTTATGCCCTCAGTATATACTCTCTCATAATCGGTATTCTTACCCGTATAGAGCGATGTGAGTATGGCTATCTTACGGCAGGCATCCCACCCGTCGATGTCCGCTTCGGGATTTCTCTCCGCATACCCCAGATCCTGAGCGGTCTTAAGAGCCTCTTCGAACTCCCAGCCTTCATCAGCCATCTTTGTCATCATATAATTAGTGGTACCGTTAAGTATCCCGCTTATCTCCTCTATGTCGTCAGCGGTAAGGCACAGATTGAGCACCCTTATTATCGGAATACCGCCGCCGACAGATGCTTCAAAGAAAAAGTTGATGCCCTTCTGTCTCGCTATCCTTATAAGTTCGGGGCCTTTTGCGGCAACAAGCGCCTTGTTTGATGTGCATACAGACTTGCCCGCCTCAAGGCATCCCTTCACAAAGGTATAAGCAGGTTCCACACCGCCCATCACTTCAACGACCACCGACACATCCTTATCATTAAGGATGTCGTTAAAATCATGCGTGAGTATCTCTTCTACGGGGTCTCCCGGAAAATCACGCAGATCCAGCACATGTTTGATCTCCACGGCTTCACCTGCATTTTTGTTCACGATCGCCTGATTTTTCCTGATAACTTCATAAACACCGGAACCAACCGTTCCGTATCCGAGTATTGCTATGTTTGCCATACCGATCTCCTCGTACTGATCTTCGTTTACATACTTCACGGCCATCCCCGACAGAGCCCTTAACCATGCGCCATCATGGACAGCCGTTTAATTTTACCGCTTAATACAATAAATTGCAATAGTTTCCTTATCCTATCCTTCTGCACAGTTCCTCATATTCCGCAAGAAAACTTTCGGCATCTTCTTCGATAAATGCCGCGTTCCGTTCCTCCGCCGCCTTCTCGTGCTTTCTTGCGCGTTCACTTAAGCCCATAACTCCTATCGTCGCCATGAGTCCCTTCAGGGCATGAGCCTCTATCTCATAACCCTTATAATCCTTATCTTTGATAAATCCCTTCATTCTGGATATCCTGTCGGTGTACTCGTTTGCAATCTCATCGACTATCACCGAAAGCAGTTCCTCGCTGTCCCCCGCGTTAGAGATCGCCATGTCGTAATCAAGGCCTTCTATCGCCGTCATCCTTGCCCGGATCTCATTCTCATGCGCCCCGTACCCCTCTGCCGCTGCATCAGCCGCATCGCTTGCGAGAGCATCCTCTTTGTAAGTGCTGTCTTGGGATATGATCTTTTCCTTTGGAAGATGATTCCTGACCGTCTCTTCAAGCAAGCCGGAATTTATAGGCTTTGTAAGATAGTCCGAAAAACCCGCATCCATGTATATCTGCCTGCTGCCGGCAATGGCATTTGCCGTGAGCACGATCGCCGGAGTTTCCTTATTAAGCGATGCCTCATCGGAGCGTATCAGCTTAAGTGTTTCTATGCCGTCGGGATCTGGCATCATATGATCGAGCAGGATAAGATCATATTTTTTCTCCTTGCACATTTTCAGTGCATCATTCCCGTTAAGGCACATATCCGGGATTATACCGGTACGTTTTAAGAAAAGCTTCACTATGCTTACTTAGGTTTGAATTATTATCATCGACTGCAAGCAGCCTGGCATCCGGAGCCATAAAGCCCGGCCCTGTCATTTCATCCTTACGGACACCCGTTCGTTCCCTTGCTTCCTCCGGTATGGACGAGAGCAGCGTATCATCGGATGCTTTTACCGGCAGGATCACCGAAAATGTGGATCCGGCCTGATACGCAGATTCCACAAAGATACGTCCGTTCATGGAATCAACTATGCTTTTTACTATGGCAAGTCCCAGTCCCGTTCCTTCTATGCTTCTGTTCTTCTTCATATCGATACGCGAAAAAGCATCGAACAGGGACGCCTTGTCCTCCGCTCTGATCCCCCGTCCC
>ONRZ01000076.1 GCA_900320345.1 uncultured Lachnospiraceae bacterium
TTCCGATATCTCGTAATTTTCAAGCTTCCGCCAGTATATGTGCCGATCCTGCGCAAAAAGTCCCTCAAACTTAAGCCTGTCCGACTTTGAAAGAGGATTTACAAGAAAATATTTATATATCTTCTCGGCCGTCAAAGATCTGACTTCCATGGAGATACCGCGAAGGAGCTGCTTCCTGTCGCTGTCGTCATGCATCATAAATGACGGCACTTCAAGCTCCATGATGATATTTTCAACCGCGATGTCGCAGGCAAGATCCCACACCTCTTCTTCCATCTTATCGTAATTGAAAGAATGATTGAATACACAGTGGAGGAGGGAATGCAACAACATCCGCGTGACGGCATTTACATCATCAAGATATCTTCTGAGCACAAAACCGCTGTCATAGAAAAAATGCTCTCCGTCCGTTGCCGTGCCGAAAAGACCTGCCTTTTCCTCCGGCTTAAGACGCCCGAGAGCCACATCCATAAAACGCATGCTGACTATTATCGTATCCGATGAAAGCCGGATGAGTTCCACCGCTTTTTTTGATATCTGTTTATCCCTGTCATCCATTCTGTGACCGCTCCGAAAACCATCGCCCCAAACATTCCGGGCCGCCCGGTATTGTATTTACCAACCCCGATTATAACAGAAAGCAGATGCCCCAAACATCTGCTTCCCATCATCCTGGTATGATCTGTCTTCAAAAGGATCCCCTCACCCTTAGAAGACTTTCGTATTTAATATCCGCGCTCTCCGTATCCATCCTGATACCTCTGCAGTTGTATCACAATGATCGAAAGCACGAACAAAACACCGAATATCACACTCACCGTCTCAACGAACGGCCCTGCATGTACCATACATATCAATAACCCTATCACTAATGCTATTCCGCAAAATTCGCTTCCCTTCATGATCAAACGCATAGTATGACCCGATAATCTCATTTTTCTCTCCCCCCGGTGATTTGTCATAAGGGGTACCGCTTGCGGCGGATTCCTTATGACAGTTCTCAGATTTCATGATCTGCTTTACACTACCAATCAATGGTTCAGGGTTCCGTTACCCCGAAACGGACATCCCTGTCTAACCTATCACACTCAAAAACCCTTCATATGCTTTCTTAAGCATTTTTTCTATTTCATCCTGCTCCATCTTCACCCTTCTGCTTGTGACCTGCGTCGCAACGCCGTGGGTGAACATCCATACCATGCGGAAGATCTCCTTCTTCTTCTCAGCACTCAGCTTCTCGGTCTTCGGGAGCTTCTCGAGCAGTTCCGCACAGTCGCCCTGTTGAAGGAACTCGTGGATATCATCGGTATCATACTCGTCGATATCGGCTATGAGCTTGAACAGGAATTTTTCCTTAAGTGCCATCTCAATATAAGCCATTCCCATCGACAGATATACCGGCTTACCCTTTTCCCTGCTCGCAAGCATATGATCGGAAAACATCTCGGCGCTCTTGTAAAACAGATCTTCCTTGAGCATGTCCATGTTCTCGTATGCACGGAAGATCGGCTGAGTCGAACTCCCCAGTCTTTCCGCCAGCTTACGCGCAGTAACATTTTCAAAACCGTTTTCTCTCGTCATCTCAAAGGCTGCATTAAGCACCATAGTACGAGAGACCTTCTCTTTTGGAGGCATATCCTTTCCCCTTATCCGTAGACACACGCCAAATACCCCTTCATATTTCCACCGGTTCCCTAAGCCGGTGAGGCGCTGTCTTTCTCCCCTGTTGCACACTACATAACGTAGTTACACATCCTTGTTATGCATCTGTGTTATATAACGATGTTATTGTACTATACGTTTTTTACTGATGTCAAGGCAAAATTATTAATTTTTTGTCGATTTTTGCCGAAATATATGTGATAAGTGTGAGAATGTCATAATATTTTCAAAATTAGTTACTAAAATCTTGCCTGAAGAGGCAGAATTTTATAAAATCATAAATGGGTGGATATAAAAAGATTAATTACAAGGGGTGTATCATATGGGAAATCTTGAAGTGCTCACATTATACAAGCTCATAATCCTGTATATGCTGGATAAGGTCGATTACTCGCTGACCAAAAGCCAGGTATTCGACTTCATGCTCGATAAGAATTATACGGATTATTTCACTTTGCAGAAGGTCATGAACCAGCTGACCGATGATATGCTCATCGAATCAAAGTTCAAGCGCAATGCCTCCCATCTTACGATAACCGAAAAAGGCAAGGAAACGATAGAACTGTTAAAGAGTGATATCTCTGAACCTATCCGCACCGAGATCGATAACTACCTTACCGACAATGAGGTGCGCCTGCGCAACGAAGTCTCCATATCGGCAGACTACTATAAGAGTACGACCGGCGAATATGTTGCCGAACTTACCGCAAGAGAACGCAATGTGGATCTTGTGAGCATAAAGATCACCATGCCTACCGAAGAGGCGGCTTCCGAGATATGTAATAACTGGCAGAAGAAAAACCAGGATGTGTATGCTTATCTGATGGAGAGTCTACTCTGATCTGAGTTTTTTCATATGTTCCTTTATCTTTACTTCATATCCGTTACCTGACGGATTGTAGAATTCACGTCCGTTCAGTTCGTACGGCATATACTGCTGCTGTACATAATTACCCGGATAATCATGAGCATATTTATAACCCTTACCGTGCCCCAGTTTTGCTGCGCCCTTATAATGCGCGTCCTGAAGATGTACGGGTATCGTCACCTGCGGTGTTTCCTGCACTGCTCTCATGGCCTGCTCTATCGCTACGCAGCTTGCATTGCTCTTGGGTGCCGTCGCGATATAGGCAACCGCCTGCGAAAGTATGATCTGAGCCTCCGGCATCCCGACACGCTCAACCGCCTGTGCCGCCGCAGTGGCCACGACAAGGGCATTCGGATCCGCATTGCCCACATCCTCGGATGCACATATCATCATCCTTCTTGCGATAAAGGTCACACTCTCTCCAGCCGTCAGCATCCTTGCAAGGTAAAATATGGCGGCATCGGGATCCGAACCTCTCATGGATTTAATGAAGGCAGATATCGTATCGTAGTGGTTGTCTCCCGATTTATCGTATTTTATCACCCTCTTCTGCACACATTCCTGTGCGACATCAAGTGTGATATGTATCTTACCGTCCGTACCTCGGTCTGTTGTAAGGATGCCGAGTTCGATCGCATTGAGCGCGGTCCTTGCATCACCGTCTGACATATCCGCAAGAAAATCGGCAGCATCATCATCTATAACGGCATTATATGCACCCATTCCCTTTTTTTCATCATATACGGCGCGGTGTATGAGTTCCTTTATATCATCTTCGGAAAGGGGCTTAAGTTCAAATATGACCGAACGCGAAATAAGCGCCCCGTTCACCTCGAAATACGGATTCTCGGTAGTGGCGCCTATAAGTATGACCGTGCCGTCCTCTACAAAGGGAAGGAGATAATCCTGCTGCCCCTTATTGAAACGGTGGATCTCATCTATGAAAAGAATTGTCTTTTTATTGTACATGCCAAGGGTATCCCTTGCGGCCGCAGTGACCTCCTCCATGTCCTTTTTGCCGGCCACCGTTGCGTTAAGCTGCTTAAACTCCGCACCGGTCGTATTGGCTATTACCCTTGCGAGAGTAGTCTTGCCCGTGCCGGGAGGTCCGTAGAAGATCATCGAACTTAATTTATCGGCCTTTATGGAACGGTACAGAAGCTTATCCTTGCCGAGTATGTGTTTCTGACCCACGACTTCTTCCAAAGATGTGGGACGCAGCCTCGATGCAAGGGGTGAATCCTTGTCCATATTCTGTTCACGCATATAATCAAACAGATCCATGATAAACCC
The DNA here is from genome assembly GCA_900320345.1 of uncultured Lachnospiraceae bacterium. Taxonomy (GTDB): domain Bacteria; phylum Bacillota; class Clostridia; order Lachnospirales; family Lachnospiraceae; genus UBA2868. Next base: position 3,824 of record ONRZ01000076.1, read on the forward strand.
TGTCAGAAAGTATCCTTAAGCGATCTTATCACAAGCTGCTGTTCCAGCTCGTAACCGTTCTGTATCTCCGGTGCTCCGTATGCAAGGTAACGTATATCCGACTTTTTAAGCCTTATCGCCTTCTCACGTTTGGATGTAAGATGGAAGAAATTATCCGAGAATATCGCATCCGCCTGTTTAAGATCAAGTTCGACAAAGGCCGCAAAACCACCGGACATCATTCTTATAACGTACTCATCAACGAGTTCGATAACGGAATACGAGATGGAAGACAGATCGAGCGCAAGCCTCTTGTAAGGCACGAACACTTCGGTCTCCGTGGAGACCACATTGTCGTCCTCGTCTATAAAATTCGCCTCCATGAATACACGGTTTTCAAGTCCTTCAATGTAAGGAGTGTAATTGATCTCGCACACCTTGACCGCCTCGAAAGGCTTTACCTCAACCTCATATTCAACCTCATGGAGCAGACGGAATTCAAAGGTCTGGAGGCTTATTTTCACTCGCCTTACCTCAATGTCCCTTGTCTCGTTCTGGATATACACGGAGACGATATCCCCGTTTCTCTCTATCGATCCTGCTACAGGCGCAAAGAAGTTCTTCGCCATATACTGCAGTGCCTTGTATCTTCCGAAATAATCTATGCTGGACCAGGATGCAACGGGCCAACTGTCGTTAAGCTGCCAGTAAAGCGCACCCATACACTGTCCTCTGTTCCTTCTCATATGCTCGACCGCGCTCTTGACGGCAAGTCCCTGCATTATCTGGGTTATGTACAGAAGGCTCTCGAAATCCTTGGGGAAAAGGAAGTTATAGGACATATACTCCATCATCTTTCCACCCGCACCCGGCTCCTTCTGATGGCTCTCCATCACTTCCGAGAAAAGGTTCCTGTCCGTGTCTTTCGTGAAGGATTTTACTGTCTTTATCGAAGGATAGGACTGGAATCCGAATTCCGAGCAGAAGCGCATGCCGTGTCCGCCGAACTCCGCCACGGGCATACCGCCTCTCCACAATCCCCAGTAATGGCTGTCTCCGTTCGTCTCATCATTCGGATTCACAAATCCGCCGCCCGATGACGGAGAAGACGGCCAGTAGAATACAGACGGTGCGTACTGTTCCATAAGCGACGGGATTATCTCCTCAAACAGCCTTACATAATCCGCTCTTACGGGCTGCGGATGATCAGCGACATCCGCACGGTCAGTCCATAAAGCCTCTATGCCGCTGTTCCCGCATATAAGGCCGAGACACGCGTGGCTCCTTAACCTCTTAAGATTATCGATAACCTCTGCCTCAACATTCCTTCTGAAGTCATCGTTTAATTCATACAGGTTGTCCGCAAACATAAGATCCTGCCAGACAATGAGACCGTATTCATCACACAGGTCGTAGAAGGTATCCGAAGGATAATAGCCTCCGCCCCATACCCTTATCGTATTGAAATTGCTCCTTACACAGGCCTTCAGAAGATAATCTATCTTCTCCTTGGTTATGAACGAATAGATCGAATCCTCGGGAACGTAGTTGGCACCCATGGCAAATATCTTAACGTTGTTCACCTTTATGCTGAAATCCCTGCCCCACTCATCACCGTCACGGCTTACGGTTATCGTACGCAGGCCTATACGGTAGGTCTTCGAATCCCACTGGTTTCCGTTCATATCAAGAGCATAAATGCTGACGGTATATAACGGATGTTCGCCGAACCCGTTTGGCCACCAGATCTTCGGGCTCTCTATCTCCATGTTCATCGTGCACTGTCCGCCCACCATGGTCTCGGTTATGGCTGATATACGTCCCTCCGGGGTTATCAGTTCCGCCTGTATTATGAACGGATCGTTCCTGAACACTTCGGCGCTTACATTGATCTCAAGATTAACGCTCTTCTTGTCGTGGTGCTGTATTATCTCCACCTCGTCAAGCTTGATCATGCTGTAGCCGACAAGATCTATGCTGCGCCATATGCCCGCATCGGGAAGCTGTGCCGCAAAATCCCATCCCATCATGCAGTGGGATTTCCTTAAGTAACGGCTGTCCTTCATACTTCCCTGTGGCGTAAAATGCACTGCCTTATTAAGGCCCGGACGCAGATTTTCTATGTATTCGATCGGGGAATCGATCTCGATGGTGATCCTGTTCCCTACAGGGCGCAGGTAACCTGTTATGTTGAAATAATATGTACGATGCATGTTCTCGGTACGACCGATAGGCATATCGTTTATATAGATCTTGGCCAGAGTATCTATGCCCTTACAGCATAAATAAATCCGCTCCTGGGACATGAGTTCCGGCATCACATCGAATTCGCGGGTGAAGTAAAAATCGCTCCTGAAGATCTCCCGCGTCGGATACTCGTTAAGTCCGTAGAACGGATCCTGCAGCCTGTGCTGTATAAGCAGGGCTGATAAAACAGAGCCCGGAATTTTGCCCTCGATATAGGCCTCCGAACCCTTCTCATTTATTAACCACGTACCGTTTAGTGTCTGATAGATCATTTCCCCTTATTACCCTCTGTAAAACAATGCGGCCAGTCCCCTCAGACCGCTCTTTTACTCCCTACAATAAAAATATAATTGAAGAAATGACTTTTTTCAACCACTACATCTGCTACCCAAACCGAATAAAACATCAACTGCTATGATTGCCAGAGAATATATTACAAAAAGGTTAAGGTAACCCGTGTTATTTTGCGCCATAAGGTAGTAAAACGGCGGCAGAAGAAGCTGTATCCCACGAAGCGCTCTTATGTAAATGAACACCGGACAGACAACGAGCATGGCCAGCATCAGTATCGGTATAAACGTGGCAAGGCTCCTTAAATTAAAGGTCAGTCTTCTTATGATGCTGCAGAAACAACAGCACGACAGAATGAACAGAAACATGAGCGCGATCTCCGTAAGAGGAGAGGTGGCAAGTCCGGTTATAAAGAAGGTGATCAGTACTACGATTCCGCCGTCAACAAGCGCGGTCAGAAGATATACATGCTCAAATACCCACTTGTTCCCGACCGGCATCCAGGTGAAGATCTCCTTGTCAAGATCAGCCCTGTAATACATCGCTGCGGCAAGGCCGCACAGAAGTGTCAGCAAAAGCAGTACGCCGCGAAGAGGCGTGAACAGATAACTTTCCGAAACATCCTGTTCCTTCGGCGAACGCTCATCCGTATCCCTGTAATCAAACAGCATGCCCGTATTCCTGTTGTTATCATAATAACCGCGAAGAGTTCCGGCAGGCACTTTTGTATCTGCCAGGCGTATGTTTATGTAGTTGTCAAACAGCGAAAATGACAGATCCGAATACAGGGCCCCGAACAGTTCCATCCTCGAAAGCTGCAGCAATACGTTGTCTTCACGCTCCACTATCTCTACCGCTCCCTCACTGTCCTTCGTATTCTTAACCAGCGAACCCGTAAAATCAGATATCCTGTCGGAATAGTCCCTCGGGAATATCCAGACCGCATCCACTCTGTTATCCAATAGGGCCTCCTCGGCATCCTTACCGCTTTCGTAAGTGTCAAACAGAAATACCGACGGCTTGTTCATAAGTTCATCTATTATCGTTCCGGCTTCCTGTGATCCCTCATTAACAAGAGCGATCCTGACTATTCCGCTCTCCCTCTCCGATACCAGATGCAGACCGAAAACTATGACCGGGATCATGCACAGAAGGATTATGAAACTCGGTTTCTTGAGCAGTCTTTTGTTTAACAGCAGGAAGAGCTTTCCGTAATTACCTCTCATGCTTGAGCCTCCTGTCCATGATGATCACCGATATCGCAAGAAATACCACCGTATATATGAGCATCCTTATGAGCATCGTACTGCCGTCATTTACAAGCATTATATCCGCCAGATATCTGTAAGCCACTCCTGCAGGCTGATACGGTGCGGACTTTC
>ONRZ01000261.1 GCA_900320345.1 uncultured Lachnospiraceae bacterium
CCTTACAAGAGATCTGAATTTTGAAGATTATTCTTACCGTTCCGCCGTACTAAAAAAATGTCTTCATTCCTATGCGCATCCCGACAGGATGAATGTCTGGTTCAATATGATGTTCATACCTCTCTGGCCGGACAACGGAAATATCTGCTATTGCCTGTATCTGATGGAGATCAGCTTTGAAGCGGATACCTCCAATATGTCTGTAATGTCTTCAAATGCTGCTTCACTGGCTCTTGAAAGCTGTATAAAGTTAAGCAGTACCACGGACTTTAAAACTACGATAAAGGATATCATCAAAGACATACGCAAGCTTTGCGATGCAGAGCACTGCTGCGTGCTGGCATTGAATGATAACGAGAGATCCTGCGAGGTTCTGGGTGAAGCCTTTGCAGAAGGTACTTCTCTATTGCCCATGGAGACTTATCTTGATAACGAATTCTATGATATCGCCGATTCCTGGGAGAGCACGATAGCGGGAAGCAACTGCATCATTGCCAAGAATGAAAGGGATATGGAAGTTATAAAAGAGAGAAATCCCGCATGGTATAAATCGCTGACAGATGCAGGCGTGCATAATATCGTTCTTCTCCCGCGCAAATCACGCGGTGAGCGCATGGGCTTCATTTGGGCGCTCAATTATGATGAAAGCCGCGCCACCACCATCAAGGATACGCTTGAGGTAACGACACATATTCTGGGATCGGAGATGGGCAATCATCTTCTGATGGACAGGCTTAAGTTCCTGGGTTCAAAAGATATGCTTACGGGAGTTATGAACCGTAACGAAATGAACAATTATGTTGATTCCTTAAGCAACGGAAAATCACCGCTTACTTCGGTAGGCGTTATCTTTGCGGATATAAACGGACTTAAGGAGATCAATGATGTTGAAGGCCACAATGCCGGAGACAATCTTATAAGAAGTGCGGCCGATATACTGCGCGGTATATTTGAGGAAAAGCATATTTTCCGCGCCGGCGGCGATGAGTTTTCGATAATACTTACGGATATAACTCAGGAATATCTGGATCAGAAGATGGCGGAGGTACTGGAAAGCTGCGAGGCAAAGGGAGACGTATCGATAGCCCTTGGAGGCAGCGTGGAGAAAGACAGCCGCAACGTCCGCATGGCTTTAAGACTTGCGGATGAGAGGATGTATGAGAATAAACAAAAGTATTATTCCCGGTTTGAAGTCAGCAAAAAGGGCAGGGGAAGAGAACGTTCCGCAAAGGAAAGCGAGCTTGTAAGACGGATGAATTACGATCAGCTTACCGGCTTGCCCAGCATGACATTTTTCTTTAAGCTTGCCGAGAATGCAAGGGAAAAGATGCATGACGGCGGCATAGATTCCGCAGTGCTCTTTCTGAATCTTTGCGGCATGGGAGATTACAATAAGAAATACGGATATCTTGAAGGCGACAAGCTGCTCAGGGAAGTGGCTATACTGCTTTCGGAAGAATTCGGGGAAGAATCCTGCAGCCGTTTTGAACAGGATCATTTTGCCGTAATAGCGGAAATAGACGGGCTTGAAGAAAACTTAAAAAACATTTTCAAAAAGCTTAAAAACAGCAATTCAAAGAAATCGCTGCCCATGCGCGCAGGCATTTATCCGGATTCCATGGGCATGGTCGAAACATCTCTTGCATGTGACAGAGCTAAATACGCTGCGCTGAGCTGAACAGCAAGTATGTTATAGAGAATCTTGACAGGGCTATAAACGAAAACTGGATAACGGCGTACTATCAGCCCATCATCAGATCTACCAGCGGGAAGGCCTGCGATGAAGAGGCTCTTGCAAGATGGATAGATCCGGAAAAGGGCATGCTCTCTCCTGCGGATTTCATACCTGTGCTGGAGGATACCAAGCTCATATATAAAGTGGATCTTCACATGGTAGATGTGATAATCGAGAATTATAAAAAGAGAAAGCGTGAAAATGTCGGCATCGTTCCGGTATCGGTCAATCTGTCCAGGGCAGATTTTGATATGTGCGATATTGTGGAGGAGATATGCAATCGCGTGGATACAGCCGAAATGCCAAGGGAGCTGCTTACCATCGAGATCACGGAAAGCCTGATAGGAGAAAACTTTGCTTATATCAAAGAACAGGTAAAGCGTTTCCAGGATCTGGGATTTAAAGTATGGATGGATGATTTCGGAAGCGGTTATTCATCGCTCAATCTGCTGCAGGATATGCAGTTTGATGTTATCAAATTTGATATGCAGTTCATGAGACAGTTTGATACCAATCCCAAATCAAGGGTAATGCTTGCAGAGCTTATGAGAATGGCTGTGCGCCTGGGCATAGAAACCGTGACCGAAGGCGTGGAGACACAGGAGCAGGCAGACTTCCTGTGCGAAGTGGGATGCACGAGAATGCAGGGCTATTATTTCTGCAAACCTATTTCTATGGAAGAACTTATGAAACGACATAAGGAAGGCATGAATGTAGGATTTGAGAAGCCTGAAGAAGAGGATTACCATTCTGTTGTAAGCGCCATAAATCTGTATGATCTGGGTTCCAAAACAAGCGAAGAAGAAAACGCCAGCCGTATGACTCTGGACGCGCAGCCGGCAATGATCGTTGAGAGCGATAAACAGAGCCTGAAGGTGATACGCGCAAATAAAGCATATAAGAAAGTAGCAAAAAGGTATTCTCTTTTCGGAGCCGGGAAAAAGCCCGTAGCTATAAGCGAGCTTAGCGGAAAGCTGAATAATGCATTTTACAGGGCTGCGCTGGATTGTGAGAAAAAGGGACAGAAAGTTTTTGTGCATGAGATCACGGATAACGGAGATATCATACATGCTTTCATAACAAAGGTTGCAGAGAATGAGGTGAAGAGTGTTTCGGCATATGCCCTGGCAATAGTGGGAATAACCCCCAGGAGTGACAAAGGGCTTACATTTACCGGGATCGCAAGGGCGCTTTCTGTGGATTACATTGATATTTATCAGGTTGATCTTAAGACCGGGCACTTTATCGAATATGAACCTGACAGAGAAAATATAGATATCAGGGTTAAAAGGGAAGGCGATGATTTCTTTGCGGCAAGCCGTAAGGATGCAATGCTGTATATTCATGAATATGACAGGGATGGTTTTGTCAGGACATTTACAAAAGAGTAAAGTATATATGTTTAGTCAAAAAGGCGGCTGCTGGTGCAGGCGCCTTTTTGAATGATATGCGGCTACGCAGCATGTGATGATAAGGGATTCTTCGACCCATTCGCTGCGCTCACTTGTTCAGAATGACATTCTGAGAGTGAGAAGACAAGAGAGAAATGTTAGATGAGTGAACGTGACTGCGGGGGAGATTCTTCGACGCGGCCTTCGGCCTTGCTCAGAATGACAACCGGAAGTATAGGATTCTATCAAAAGGGAAACATCGTTTACAGAAAGGAACGAGATCCCTCCACGCGGCCTGCGGCCTTGGTCGGGATGACAATACAGGCGCAGTGAAGATAACCATCTTCGTTGATTGCACTATATTATTAATCATTTTTAAATCTTAAGTTTTCAGTATTCATTAGAAAGGGACTGGAATTTCTTCCAGTCCCTTTAGCTTTGCTTATTAGAAGCTGTAGGAATCTTTGATTTCGATATCCTTGTAGCGCTTCATGCCGGTACCGGCAGGAATCAGCTTGCCCAGGATGACGTTTTCCTTCAGACCGA
>ONRZ01000070.1 GCA_900320345.1 uncultured Lachnospiraceae bacterium
CGACCACTCAAAAAGCGTCCTTCCCTTGGCCTCTATCATATATTTGGGAACCGTGTATCCGGCTTTTCGAAACCTCGATCCCAGCCCGCCCATTGTGATCACTATATCAATATCCTTACTCATGCTTTATCCTTCCTTTTCCGGTTGGAGCCTTTTTCTTAACCGTTCCGTTTACTGCTCCGGCTGCTGTTTTCTTCTTCGATCTTCCGGCCGTTTTCTTTACCGAAAAACCAAACTTCCCCAGTTTCCTGCCAAGTGCATAATACTCTCCGTGCGAATAGGCTATCAGTCCGCATTTTTCCAATGCAAACCTGCCCTTTTCATCCATATACGCATCATCAACCGTAACACCCATGACTTTTCCTATGAACATGTCATGCGAACCGAGCCTGTCGATATTGACTACCTTACAATAGATATTGACCGGACTTTCGGCAATAGCAGGTGTATCCATGAATTCAGACTTATATTCAGTAAGCTTCTTTTCCCTGAACTTATCGCAGTCCCTTCCGGATCTCACACCGCACCAGTCACAGGCTCCAGTAAGTTTTTCCGTGACCAGATTGATCACAAATTCACCGCTGTCTGTGATAATATCATGTGAATACCGCTCTTTTCTTACGGATATGGATACCATCGCCGGCTCCGAGCATACCGTACCCGCCCATGCTACCGTTATGATATTAGGCTTCTCCCCTGCCCTTTTGCAGCTGACCATCACTGCCGGTACAGGATACAGCATATTTCCCGCTTTCCAGGACTGCTTTCCCATCATCCTAACCTCTCTTTATCTGAATCTCTTAAGATAATCCTTCCGTTCCGTTGTCCGTCTTATCTTAAACAGCTTTCTTTTATCCTTTACCGAGTATCTCATCCGAGTCAAGTATTATCGTAAACGGACCTTCATTTACAAGGCTCACCTGCATATCCGCACCGAATTCTCCGGTTTCTACCTTGTCCACCTGCTCCCTGCACTTTGATACCACATATTCATACAGCCTGTTTGCTTCCTCGGGCGACCCTGCCTTTATAAATGAAGGTCTGTTGCCCTTCCTGCAGTCAGCATATAAAGTAAACTGCGATACCATCAGGATCTCACCGCCAACATCCGCAAGGGACAGATTGGTCTTTCCGTTTTCATCGGGAAAAATGCGTAGTCCCAAAAGCTTATTGACCATACGGTCCGCGATCTGCTCATTATCATCCTGCCCTACTCCGACAAGGATCATATAGCCTTTTCCTATCTTACCCTTTGTTTTTTTATCTATCTTAACTTCCGCTTCCGAAACAACCTGTATAACAAAACGCATTGCGTATCCTGCCTTTCATTTTTATTCCGATAATACCTTTTTGGCATATGAACATGTTGGGATCACTTTCACCTTGCTCTTATCGGCAGCCTCAAGGATCTTATATACAAGCCGTTTTGCGATACCCTTTCCTTCATGCTCCGGCATAACCTCCGTGTGATAGATCACCCATCCGTCCTGTGTTTTCCTAAAATCACATTCTCCTATCTGCTCTCCGTTGCATATTGCCACGCTCCTTGAGTTATCCTCATCAAGTTCTATCCCGGTCTCATGCGTATAAACACAGCTTAATGCGCCCGTAGGACACTTATCTATCGTCTGCCATATCTCCATAGTCGGTGCCTGAGTAAGGTCTATCCATGGCCTTCTTTCGAAACTGAAAGTCTTCGGACTGCCCGTAACGCAGCGCTTCGCATGCCTGCATTTTTCCGAATCCCAGAAAACCGCTATATCTCCGTATTCATATAACCTGTGCATAGTCACTGTCTCCTTCCCGTAAGGTACTATGTCAATATTATAAACCCGATCTGTCTGCGGTCAACATGAATTCATCCGCAGTAATTTCCGCGGTAAATATCGGATCCGGATATCTTGCGCTCAAACTTCTCTGATGATATGATTCAAGGAACAAAGCTCTTAAGGAGAGTATATGCGCATACTTATAGTCGAAGATGAAAAATCTCTTGCACAGCTTATAAGCGACAGGCTTAAGAAGGACCGATATACAACAGATATCTCAAACGACGGTGAAGAAGGCTTATACAATGCCCTCTCCGGGATCTATGACCTTATCATACTTGACATTATGCTCCCTAAGGTTGACGGGATCACGATACTTAAAGAGCTAAGAAAAGAGGATCATGATGTCAAAGTCATAATGCTGACCGCAAAGGCTGAACTTGACGACAGGCTGCTCGGATTTGCAAACGGTGCAAACGATTATGTTCCGAAACCCTTCCACATTGATGAACTCATAGCCCGTGTCAATGCACAGCTCAATATCGGAAGGACCGTAGACGAAACGCTTAAGTATGGCGATCTCATCCTTGATTATCCGTCATCCGAAATAAGTTCGGATATATCGGGAGAAAGCATAAGCGTTAACAATAAGGAGTTTCAGCTCCTTGAATATCTTATGAACAATCCGGAACGTATCCTTTCAAGAGAGATGATATATGACAGGATCTGGGGGATGGAATCGGATGCTCTGTCCAATAACCTTGAAGCATACATGTCCTTTGTCCGTAAGAAACTGAAAATGATAGGCTCAAAAGTATCAATAAAGACAATACGCAACATGGGCTACAAACTGACCAAAGAGGAATAGCCAAGTGAAAGAACTCAGAAAAAAGACCATCCTTACAATATTTTCCATTCTTTCCGCGATACTCATAACGGCTCTTACGGTACTTAACATAAACAGTTACAGGCGCGAGTATTCAAGCATTGAACACGGACTCCATATCTTTGATGACAAAGGCGGTTTCAGAGGCGGGCGTCCCGGGCCGAACGGAAACGGGGACGAAGAAAAGAAACCCATTCCGCGCGATCTTGACAATATGATGATCATGGACAATGAGGTCTATACCGTAAAGCTTGATAAAGATGGTAATATCACGGATATCTTCAGTCACGGAAATACATCGGATGATTTCGATATAGAAAAGATCGCATCCGTGATAAGAGACACTGTTTCGGATTCTCCGTCGGATCTTATCTTTATCGGAAACCTGTATCATGATGATTATTCATATAAGTACAGGAATAACGATCTCATTGTGGTACTGAACAATGAAGAAAGGTCCTCCAAGCTCAGAACTCTTCTGATAGGATCGGTCGTTTTTTTCATTTTTATGGAAGCCTTTCTTTTTCTTGTATCACGTCTGATCACGGGATGGATAGTAAAGCCAGCAGAGGAGGCTTTCAGGCGTCAGAAGGAATTCATCGCCGATGCCTCACATGAGCTTAAGACTCCCCTTGCCGTTATCATGGCTTCCGCCGACGAGCTTAAAAGTGACGAGACTGCGGATAAAAATGAGAAGTATATAGAGAATATCCGCTACGAATCAGACAGGATGAACCGGCTTATCACCGGGCTTCTCAATCTGTCAAAACTTGAAGATGACAGACCGGCTGTCTCATATAAGGAAGAAGATCTGTCAAAGATCATTGAAAAAACATGCCTGTCTTTCGACGGTGTTGCCTTTGAACAGTCCGTCATGATACAGACAGACATCGAAGATAACCTTAAGCTTAAATGCAGTAAGGATGAGATGGAAAAAATGATATCCACGATCCTGGACAATGCGGTAAAGCACAGCTACAGGGATACAACAATAAGAGTGACAGCTCACCGGATAAAAGGCAGCATAACGATAAAGATCATTAATTCCGGAGATCCGATCCCGAATGAAGATAAGGAGAGGATATTCGAAAGATTTTACAGGTCGGACAGATCAAGGGACCGCAGTGATAACCGGTACGGACTGGGGCTTGCAATAGCAAGGAGGATAGCTTTAAACCATAACGGTGATATTAAGGCCTATTCCCGGGACGGAGATACGACATTTGAGATAATGCTTAAATAGTGAGAACGTCTTCTTAAGACAGGGGCAAGATCCCCTGTCTTTTTAATATTCATTTAAGATTGGGGTTGTATCCTGTATCCATAAAGAAAATCATGAAAGGACGGATCTACATGAGCGGATACAAAGAGGTGTTTAGAAGAACCGAGATAAAATACCTTTTAAATGAAGAACAACTGAGCGGTCTGATGCCATATCTTGAAACGATGGCCAAAGTCGACAGATACGGTCTGTCAAGGATAAACAATATCTACTTTGATACACCGGATTACAGACTGGTAAAGACTTCAATGGAAAAACCCATATACAAGGAGAAGCTGAGACTGCGTACCTACGGTAAGACAGATGATGATACCAATTCATTTATAGAGATAAAGAAAAAATACGATGGGGTTGTATATAAACGCAGGATCTCGGGCAGATACCTCGACACATACAGTTATCTTATCAGCCGCAGTTCTGCAAAGGACAGCTTCGATCACTCACAGATATCAAAAGAGATACGGGAATTCCTGAAACTGTACGGTGACTTAAGACCTGCGATGTGCATATGTTACGACAGGATAGCGATGATCGGTACGGAAGATGCTGAGTTCAGAGTCACCTTTGACAGGAACATAACATGGAACGATAAGTGCACCGATCTGAGAAAAGCCGGAGAAGGCAGAAAACTTCTCAAAGACGGTCAGTGCCTGATGGAGATAAAGGTAAGCAATTCAATGCCTATGGGACTTGCAAGAAAGTTAAGCGAGCTTAAGATATTCCCGGTTTCCTTTTCCAAATACGGGTCCGGATATGCAGACATGATAAATACCGTAACTTATAAAAAGACAGAGAGGACCGCCGATCTTAGCCCTGTAAAGGAGGGCGGTGTAATGAAAGGAGTTGCAGCATATGTTTGATACTATTTTTTCTTCGATACTTACAAACGGGACCTTCACGGGATCCGAACTGGCCATATCAACACTGGCATCTTTGGTATGCGGCCTGATAATAGCCGGTGCGTATATGATCAAAAACAGATGTTCAAGAAGTTTTCTTATAACCCTTATACTGCTCCCTTCGATAGTCGAGCTTGTGATAATACTCGTAAACGGCAATATAGGAGCAGGAGTTGCGGTTGCGGGAGCCTTTTCATTGGTAAGGTTCCGTTCGGCACCGGGCAGAGGCCAGGAGATAACCGGCATCTTCCTTGCAATGGCAGCAGGCCTTGCAACCGGTATGGGATACGTGGGAGTAGCGATCCTGTTTTCACTGCTCATATCCGGGATCAATCTTCTCTTAAACCTGACTGATCTGAATTCGGATGCAAAAGGGATGAAAACTCTTAAGATAACTGTTCCGGAGAACCTGGATTATGAGGGGAAATTTGATGATATTTTCAAACGATACTTAAAATCCTATACCTACGAAGAAGTAAGGACTACCAATATGGGAAGCCTGTACAGGATAACCTTGAGCGTACTGCTTAAAGATAATGTGTCAACCAAAGATTTTATCGATGATCTGCGCACGGGTAACGGTAACCTGGATATAAGCCTTGGCAGAATGATAGACAGCATGGATTCGCTTTGACGCGGATCTTCAACAGTGAAAAACATATTACGGAGGAAGATCAATATGAAGAACAAAATTTTAACAATGGCAATGGCAGCAGCAATAACGGCAGCACTTACTGCATGTACAACAACAGGAGCCGTAACTACAAACATAAACGATGATGCGGCATCAAAAATCCTCTCAGGACCGGCTGTGGCAGGAACAGTTGAGGACGATTCCGATACGGATGAAAGCAGGCAGGAGAACTCAGACAGCGATAGCGTGTTTACCGGGAATGATACGGAGGAGACACCCGATCTTACAAATGCCGGGACACTGACGGTAGAAAGCGGTAAGGATATAACGATCGACGTGGGCGGAACATATATATTGACCGGCAAGGCAGATGATGCCTCAGTTATAATAGACGCTCCGGATGATGATGAGATACAGCTTGTGCTTGATTCTCTTACAATGACCAACAAGGATACTCCTTGTATCTATGTTAAGAATGCCGATAAAGTATCTCTTACCCTAAAAGGCAGTAACGACAGCCTGTCTGTAACGGGAGATTTCAGTTCGGACGGTGATACGAAGACGGATGCGGTCATCTTCAGTAAGGATGACCTTACGATAAGCGGTACCGGAACGCTCACTATTGCTTCGTCGGACAACGGTATAGCATGTAAAGATACGCTCAATGTAACCGGTGGAAATCTTAACATAACCTGTAAAGGAAGTGCACTTGAGTCAAAGGATGAGATCCTGATCTCAGACGGCGCCGTAAACATCACTGAATGTAATGACGGTCTTCATGCAGAAGACAACGACGATGATACAAAAGGCAATATCTGTATAAGCGGCGGTGATATCAGCATAAATGCCGATGACGATGCCATACATGCGACAACAGAAATACAGATTGACGGTGGGACATTTGATCTTAAATGTGCCGAAGGTATTGAAGGCACCGTGCTGCGTATAAATGATGGGGATATTAACATAGAAGCATCGGATGATGGTATAAATGCAGCGCATAAGTCAAGCGCTTTAACCCCCCTGTTTGAAATGAACGGCGGCAAAGTCACTATAAAGATGGCTGATGGTGATACTGACGGCATTGACAGTAACGGAGATATAATAATAAACGGAGGTACCATAGATATCACCGGAAGATCCACCTTCGATTACGATGGTAAGGCAGAGTTTAACGGCGGTACCATAATCGAAAACGGAACAGAAACAAACACGATCACTAACCAGATGATGGGCGGCCGTGGAGGAATGGGCGGTCGCGGAAATATGCAAAACCCTGAAGGTATGGAAATACCCGAAGGCATGGAAAGACCTGAAGGCATGGAAAGACCCGATGGCATGGAGAGGCCTGAGGGCATGGAGAGACCTAATGGCATGAAAAGACAAGATGGCATGGGTGGCCGTAAGCAAATGGCTCTTCCCGAAGATACCGGGATACAGGAATGACTTTAATTGTCTTCATCCATCATCTTAAGGATACTTTCCTTTACAAGTTCTGCCAGCTTAAGATGCCCTGACGGATCAAGATGAAGATGGTCCACCGATCCGGCGCTTACAGCTTCCGTGGCATTCAGGAAATAGCAGCCATATTGTTCAGCGACAAGTTTATACCATATGGCAAGCTCCTTTGACCTTTTGACTGAATTATCAGCATCAAAAAACGTCGCGAACCTGGATTCCTCAAAAGGCTCCGAAAGCGCCGGCGGTGATACCACAAGTATCTTCATCTGAGGACAGGAAATGAATTTCTCGCAATAAGCTTTTATCTTCATGAGCATATTCTGGAGGCTTCCTGCGATATCTGCGGCAGGAAGATGGAATTTCATCTTAAGATCATTACTTCCGAGCATGATGATAAGGATATCGGGGCGCTTGGTTTCCAGCATAGGAAGTACATAATCCATACCGCATTTTGTACCTCCTTCCCAGGGATCATCGTTTGCGATGGTCCTTCCGTTTTGTCCTTCCTCAAAAATCTCATAATCATCGCCGAGAAGTTTCCCAAGGACCTTGGGCCAGCGTGTCTCCTCATTATATCTTCCGCCGGTTTCCGGATCATATCCATACGTGTTTGAATCCCCAAAACATACTACTGATGTCTTCATGCCAATACCTCCTATCTTAATCTTTTTCGTAAAAGACGATGTCCATCCTGTCACTCACCTTATCGATCCTGCCTGTCCGGTGATACCCAAGTTTTTCGTACAGGTGAAGGTTGCCTTTTTCCTGCAGTATTGTATCCAGACACCAGTGATCAGGTCCAAATATCTTTTCTGCTTCCAGGATTGCCTGCTGTGCATAGCCTTTATTCCGATACTCAGACATGATCCATATAGGTGATATGCGCTTTCTGCTGCCATCCTTCTTATCCACTACACGGATCACTCCTACCTTCTCATCATTTGCCATAATGAAGAAATATGTCGTCCACGGCTGTTCAAACCTTGCTAATACTTTATCTATGCTTTCGGCTGCAGGGCTCATATCATGATCCTGATATTTCTCCAAAAGATCCGAAAACGCTTCAACCTGCATTTTCCAGACTGTTTCAACATCTTCCCGTACTATCGGCATCAATGTAAGTTGTAAATTAAGAATCTCTTTATCTCTCATGCTACTGTACTTTCTATATTTTACATACTTTTAATCCGGTTTTTTCAAACGCC
>ONRZ01000171.1 GCA_900320345.1 uncultured Lachnospiraceae bacterium
CACATCGAAATACCCTTAAAAAGTCCCCTGACATAGGTCCTGCCCTCACCCTTTCTTATAAAGAAAAGCGTTTTTACAAGACAGCCCAGGATAAGAAACGGCAGGTTCAGTATAAGCTGAAGCAGGGGCATGTTCTTATATGCCATATATACATTATTGCGCGATGAAAGGTTTATCTTGAATGTATTATACCTCGAACCGCTCATCCCGCTGCCCGCATGGTAAATTACCGCCCGCGGTTCATAAACATTCCTGTAACCGTTTATCCTTGCCCTGTATCCCACATCCACATCTTCAAGATAGGCAAAATGCTTCTCATCGAAATATCCTATCACATCAAACACGGATTTTCTATATATAGCTGCTCCTGCGCAGGCCGAAAAGATATCTCTTCGTTTATCATACGCCTGCCCGGGGGAATCCTTACCCCTTGCAAATGCCCATCCCAGGCAGCAATACATGTCTCCCGCCGAATCAATAAGTCCGGGTTTATACATCTGGAGCATCTTGGGATTTACGGAGAATATCCTCTCATCCCCCGTTATCGCAAGGTACAGTTCCTTTATATAGTCCTTATCCGCCCTTGTATCATTATTCAGAAGTATAACATATGGAGCTTTGGCCATTTTAATGCCGTCATTTACAGCCCTTGAAAAACCGTAATTCTTATCAAGTCTTTCAATACGCGCCTGTGGGAAACGGTCCCTTACGATCTTCACACTGTCATCTTCCGAACCGTTATCGACAACAATAAGCTCAAAGTCCCTAAACGTCTGTTCATTAAGGGAATCAAGACAGTCCCTTAAGTATTTTTCTCCGTTGTAATTAGGAATGACAACCGATACTTCTGCCATATGTCCCGTCCCTGATCAACCCTGTTTTCTCTTAAATTCCGCAAAAGGATCGTAAACCGTTATGAACTTATCCGACATTGACGCCTTTGTGTCGAATACGATCGCGTCCTTTTTTATCATCATACAGTCCCTCGACAGACCGTCTGTCCTTCGCTGTACCGATGCCCTGTGGAGATATCCGGAAAAATTCCCGTTCATCCCCTTGAAATCGGGCTGCAGTTTTCCGGCTTCATCAAAGGAATAACCGGCGCTCTCTATCCGCCCGTTCTTATCGTAGATCTTCCCGCCGGCCGCTCCGACCTCCTCACGCGACAAAACTCCCGCAAGTTCGTCTATATAATCATCGGTAAGCGGCTTAAGCTCCGGATCGATAACCATTATAAAGTCTTCTTTTATATCATCGAGCGTATCTCTCGTGATACCTTCCCACTCCTTTGGGCTCATTATCTTAACGGTCTTTCCGTCATTTTCGTATTTTACCCTGTAATACCCCAGATGCGGTGTATCCGTCACTTCCGCCTTTATACCAAGGCGCTTTAAATGATCGCGCACCGCCTTCTTCCCGGCTTCGTAGGCATATAACTTGCTGTCCGGATTCTCGGCGGTTGAAGACAGATGAGACCTCCAGTGATACAGGACCTTAGGGATATGGTATATCTCATCCGGCTTAAGCTGTTCAAGGCACCTGAATATGAAATCATGATCCTGTGCCCCGTTGTATTCACTCCTGAAACCGCCCGACTTAACGGCGATCGAAGTCTTCACCATGAACAGATGACAGATATAATTGTTGCTCCTTAAAAAATCTATGTCAAAATCCGGCTTTCTGTGATAATCAAAGTATCTCGTAGCCGTGGCATTTATCTTGTCTTCATCGGAATAGACCGCTTTGTATCTGCTCGTGTAAATATTTCCGTCCCGTTCCATGCCGGCCTCAAGCGCTTCCATTACTTCATACAGCGCATCGGGAGAAAGAACGTCGTCATGATCCAACAGCCCGACATAGTCTCCCGTCGCCATCACAAGCGCACCGTTTGAATTACCCGATATCCCGCGATTGGCATTGAGCCTCTGATACTTGACCTTTGCGGACATCTCAAGGGTAAGACAGCTCTTAAATTCATTGACCTCGATCTGAACATTGTCATTCTCACTGCCGTCGGCTATGCACAGTTCCCAGTTCTGATAGGTCTGATTTGCCACGGAGTTGAGCATCTGCCGCAGGAATTCGGGATCCGTATCATACGCGGGCACAAGTATGCTAAACTTATAGCTGTGGAAAAATTTTCTGTTCCTCTGTTTATCAAGTTCCTCTGCAGTCGGACGTGCATGCATTACCGATTCGTTGTAATCCGCTTCGCTCCTGTCACGCTCAAGACGTTCGAGTACCTTGTAACAGGTCTTTTTCACACCGTTACGCTTAAAGTAACTTATTCCTCTTTGAATATTGAATTTATTGAACCTGTCACTGCGTCCCATTTAGTCTGCTATCCTTATCGATCCTTACATCTGCTTGCCTTACAAATCTCATCCAGCTCATCCGGTGTCCTTTTTAAGAATTCATCCGGTCTTACCGTCCTGTCATCAACATAATATCCGTTATGCCCCGGCCACGGCTTGCCGTATATTATCTCATCATAGGGTATATCCCATTTTTCAAGCCATTCAAGTACGATCTTTGCGGTATTTGCATTTATAAGTCCGATATTCCCCTTATATGTGTTCATGTTTCTGGAAGTATAAAGTATTATCTTTGCTCCCTGCTCCTTATACTCTCGGATCCTGTCCACCATCTCCTTATAAGGTATCAGATCCTCATACTTCTCATCCTTCTTTTTTATCGGACATAATGTCCCGTCTATATCAAATATGAATGTCAGTCTGTCGTTATCCATTTCTTCTCCGATCATTTATTGTTTTCGAGTTCTTCAAGTATATCTGTCGCATTTAAGATAAAGCCTAACACCTTCTTCTCCCTGTCCATATGAAGGGGAAGCATCGATAAGAACAGAGACGCTTCGTACAGTCTGATAAGCCTTACGTCAAATCCGTTCTTTTTAAGATAATCCCTAAATATCCCGATATACTTCCCGTTATCGGCATCGATCTTAAGTGACAGTCTAAGATCGTAATCCATGACTATCTCATACTGATCACTGTTAAAATAGTCATATGACCCGCAGATCGAATGCGAAAGCTTTGCCACATCATAATACGGATCCATATACATCTCATCGGGCTCTTCCGCGCCCTTTGGATCTATGAGTTTAAGAAGCCTTGCATCGTGATTGTACAGGATGTTCGAGAAACACAGATCACCGTGTCCCACTGCAAGAAGGTTCATGAATTTCCTTCCGGCCGTGATCTTTTCATACAGTTCCTTGTATTTTTCAACGATCTGATCTATATCACGGTATCCGGTACCCGATGCGATAAGGGCACTTAATCTTTCATATCCTTCATGCTCCTTAAGGGAGGCTATCCTCGCATCAACCTTATCAAGATACAATGCCCTTGCATTTTGTTCATATTCTTCCTTTGATACCTGCTTAGTCCTGCGTATAGAGATAAAATGGAACAGTGTCTCCATCACAGACCTGAACTCATCCTCTTCTATCGCCCCGTGGACATAGCGCAGGGCAAGGTCCGTCATATGATATCGTTCGATCTTATATGATGCTTTGGAGCCTGTCTCCTCATAATCATAAACCACCCCGAACCACTGTTTCATCTCGGGAGGGAGTAAAGTAAA
>ONRZ01000195.1 GCA_900320345.1 uncultured Lachnospiraceae bacterium
ATAGAAGAATTTGTACTTCAGGTTCGCAAATTTGTTCAAAAAGGTTTTGATGTGATTCTTATGGAAGGACCGGGCCAAGGCGATTGCGTTAGGCAAAAAATTTATTTTACTGAAAGCTTTGAACTCCCGGTTGCAACAGTTCTTGATTACTTTGGTATTACATCCTGTACAATGGTAGGAATATCATGGGGAGGGTACTTTGCCCTGAGGTCAGCAGCTTTTGAAAAGAGGATAAAACACGTAGTTGCATATGATGCTATGGACGATGGAGTGGAGGTAATGACTAATATTTTCCCCGGCTTTATATGCCGGTATGTCCGCAAGCTCATAAAGAACGGGAATGAGACGAAGCTTATCAGGTTGTTGACAAGAATAGCGAAAAAAAGTGTATTGGCAGACTGGATGCTATCTCAAGGGCAGTTTATTACGGGCGCGGATTCAATTCCTGCGATGTATAAATCTCTTGGCAAGCATAATTTGACAGGTTTGTATGAGAAAATAGATCAAGATGTGCTTTTACTTGCCGGTGAAAAAGACCACTATATACCAATGTGCCAGTTTGAAAGATGCAGGGAAAAGATTAAAAATGCTAAATCTATGACATCGCGTTGCTTTACCATAAAAGAAGGCGGGGAGCAACACTGCCAAATAGGAAATCATAGCATAGCAGTTGATACAATACTTGATTGGATTGAAAGAATCAGCTAAAAGATTGCGGAATTCTTATACAGGACATTGATGGTAGTTTATATTTGGAAGATAATCTTGCCAGCGCATGGCTATGTGGGCTCCCAGGGTCAATCTCCACAACTACTCCAAAATCGAAATAAGCATAAAATACAGTATTACAGCTTCATACAGAATTAGTACAAGAGTCAAGATGGCTCTTGTTTTTTATGATTTATTCCCCCATTGTGAATGATGCCTGTAGTTAACAGTTTTGTATTGTTTGGTGTCAGGCGGTTGGAGTTCTCAATCCGCTGCATCCTTATGGAGTGATTTTAACTTCGGAGTGAACGCACTATGGATTAGAGAGTATGCCCTCCTATTCCATGTTTAGCGTGATGGTAACATCACCATTACTAAGTAGCTTCATTAGTTCTTTCTCAGTCAGGTTTATTTTTCCCAGTCGTGTATATGCCCAGGAATTTGATCCATAAAAGACAACTAACTGATTTCCTGAATACAGAACAATATCTCCCGGTGATGTGGACATCTGTTTATCATTTCTCGTAATGTTTTTACCGATAGAGCCTACTTGCTCAAATCCGCCATACATTGACATCGATATCGTAAGCCCATCTGCTGCAAGTTCCTTCAGTTCATCCACAGAGATATTGTTTTCCCATGTAACATCTAATTTCTCATCATCAATTCTCATCACCATAAAAGTCTCTTTCTCCTGCTCTTTGACGTTTTCGTTTTCTGTTATTGCTTCCGGATTATCAGTCATCTGATCAACAGTTTGTTCCCCGAATGTATCCTCCGCATCTACCTCAACCGTGCTCGCAGGGGTTGTCTGCTCTGCTTCCTTTACGGTCGTTCCGCATCCTGATAGCACTATGCAAGTCAGTAATACCAAGATTATCAAAAGAACGTTTATTTTCATTTCAGATACTCCGTGTAAAACGCTTCCAGCTTATCAAACGGAATCGCATCCTTACCGCCACCATCATACAGATCAGTATGTACTGCATCGGGGATGATCATCAGCTCCTTATTATCCGTATACTTGCTGTCCTTTATCATCGCTGAATAAGCATCTTTGGAGAAATAACAGGAATGTGCTTTCTCTCCGTGAATGAGTAATACTGCGCTTCTGATCTCATTGCTGTACTTAAGTATCGGCTGATTTACAAACGACTCGCATCCGATCACGTTCCAACCACCGTTGGAATTAAGTGATCTTGCATGATACCCACGGTCTGTCTTGTAATAATCATGATAATCCACTACAAAGAACGGGGCATCCTCCGGAAGCGGATCCACAACACCACCCCCAAGTTTATACTCACCATTCTTCAGGTCTTCCAAACGCTGTGCACACTGAGCTTTCTTTGCTTCGTACCTGGCCTCCTCAGAATCCGCGGAATCAAAATATCCGTTTGCATTTACTCTTGTCATATCATACATGGTTGAAGCCACAGTAGCTTTTACTCTGGTATCAAGTGCAGCCGTATTGATCGCCATTCCTCCCCATCCACAGATGCCAAGGATCCCAATCCTTTCAGGATCCACTTTCTCGTTCAGTGAAAGAAAATCTACGGCCGCCATAAAATCTTCAGTATTGATATCCGGGGATGCCATATATCTTACGTTTCCTCCACTCTCTCCGGTAAAAGAAGGATCGAAAGCGATTGTAATGAATCCTCTCTCAGCCATTGTCTGTGCATACAATCCGCTACACTGTTCTTTCACCGCACCGAACGGTCCGCTGACAGCAATAGCAGGAAGTTTTCCTTCCGCATTCCTCGGAACATACATATCAGCCGCAAGGGTTATTCCGTATCTGTTCACAAATGTAACTTTGCAGTGTTCCACTTTGTCGTTCTTAGGAAAAGTCTTATCCCATTCCTGCGTAAGCTTAATATCTTCTTTTTTGATCATTCTTCCATCCTCCTGTGGTTTGTTTTACTGTTCTGTTTCTTTTTCTGCCCGTCGGATCAGATAATCCATACGATCCACCTTTCTCTGACTCTCATGCATCTCATCTACAAGAGTGCATCTGCATATTTTGAAAAACCGGATCAATTCATCTTTCTGTCCGCTTTCATACAGCTTCTCTGCAATCTCCATGGCCCGTTTCCCGCAACCCGCATCCGTAAGATTATCAAGCATTGCCTTCATTTCCATACGCTCACTTCCTCATAAATATGTTTTTTGTTTCTTCAAGATGTTTTGGATCGAGACACTATTCGTATGATTCTCCTTATAGGTTTCAGGCGCAAGCTGTTTCACACTTGCATATTACTGTACCCTGAGCATCGGGATCATCCATAATAAGCTTCCCGACACATGGGACATATATAGTCCCCTTAGAAGGATTCTTTATGCTTATCATCGGTGTATTTATATGTGCGTAAACATCTGACTTTTCAAAAGCAAGATCTGTATCCGTCATTTGGCAATCCAACAGTTTTAGCCCTTTACAGTAACACAAAGGCTGAGTGCCTGTGATCGTGCAGTTTTCAAATGTAACGTTTTCACAGTACCATGCCAGATATTCGCCCTTAATGATACTGTTTCTCACT
>ONRZ01000037.1 GCA_900320345.1 uncultured Lachnospiraceae bacterium
TCCCGCCTGCAGCAGTTCCGCAGACACGGCCCAGGCTTCTTCGATGGCATTGTCAAGTATATGGTACATCGAATCGTCTTCGCGTCCGCTCTCTTCGTATTTCAGGTCACATTTTAATTTTGAAGGCTGATACAGTTCGAGCAGCACCGTAAATTCATTGGATGAAGTCGCCTCATTTTCCTTGACGATAAGCTTATCAAGCTTTTCCGTGAGCTTCCAATGTATGCGGGAGAGCCTGTCTCCGGGCTGATATTCCCTTATATCGGTAACATTGCCGTTTACGTTTCCGCGTCTTGAGTTGTCCGTGAATTCATCGAAGCCCTCCTCGTAGATAACTTCATGCCTCTTATCTTCGGGCTTTACATCAGGCATTATCGTCATGGAGCATTCTGAACTAACGCTTTTGGTAAATGAAAACAGATGAAGGGGATCATAGGCTGTGACCTTTGTTGCTTTCGCGGTATAAATACCGTACTTATCGAAACACATCGGGAATCTGAGTATGTTTTCGCCGGGTTTTATCTGTATGGAATGTGTTACGGGTCCTTCTCCGCCGTAAAGGGATGAAGTTATATCAAGGGTGATCTCAAGGCACGACACGGGAATGCAGGAAGGATCGTTAATGATCACCTCAAGGGTTGTTTTGTCGCCCTTACTGCATGAGTATGATGAAAAATGCATCTTAACCGAGACGGACTTAAAGACGTATCCGGTAAGATAGTAGGAAAAGAACGGCAGTGCGATGAGCAGGGCAAGTATCATATAAAAGAAGGTCTGCAGATAAAAGACTGTAAACAGGATAACCGTGACGGTCATCACGGCATAGGAAAAGCGGGAATTAAAAAGAGAGGTCGCTGCACTTACGACCTTCCCGATCTTCTTTCTTCGTTTTAAAAGCATTTTTTCGGAATCCAATATGTTTACCTGTGCCCCGGTCCTTATGTGCTATAAAGGGATGCGTATCTGTCTGAGGGTGTCGTTTATGATATCCAAAGCGCTTAAGTTCTGCGCCTTGGCTTTGGTCGAGAGGATTATCCTGTGGTTGCATACGGGATACATTACCCTTTGTATATCTTCGGGGATGACGAAATCACGCCCTTCGTAGCAGGCTAAAGCTCTTGCCAGCTTAAGTATCGCGATCGATCCTCTTGGGGATATACCCTGCAGCAGAAGATCCGTATTTCTGGTAGCTTCACTTAAGGTGACTATATAATCGCAGATCTCATCCGATGCGTATATATCCGCAGCCATTCCCTGAAGCGCTATGAGTTCTTCACCGTTCATTATACGATCGACACTGTCGATCGATTCGAACGAGTGTCCTTTTAACATTTCGGATGCGGCCGTATGATCCGGATAGCCGAGAGTAAGTCTTACGAAAAACCTGTCAAGCTGGGAATCCGGAAGCTTCTGTGTCCCGGATGCACCGACAGGGTTTTGAGTCGCTATAACAAAAAAGGGCGGCTTCAGACGGTAGGTCGTCGATTCGACCGTGACCTTTCGTTCTTCCATGACTTCAAGCAGTGCCGCCTGTGTTTTCGGAGAAGTCCTGTTTATCTCATCTGCCAGGAAAAGGTTCGTGAACACCGCACCGGGCCTGAAGCTGAAGTCGTTCTTTTCCCTGTCATACATGGAGAATCCGAGTATATCGCTCGGCAGTACATCCGGAGTGAACTGCATGCGTTTATATCCGATGCCGAGAGAACGTGAAAGGGCTACGGCAAGAGTGGTCTTGCCCACACCCGGAATGTCTTCTAGCAGTATATGGCCGCCTGCCAGTATGGTACACAGAACCATATCGATCACATCGTCCTTGCCCCGCAGGACCTTGTTTATTTCATTTTTAACCGATATAAGCTTGTTGTTCATGACTCAATCTTTCGTGTTGTTATGGTTTATGGTATAATCACACTGCATCAGATACTTACAGTCAACAAAATCTGTTTACGATAAGTATATCATTTTAGCGAATATAAGGTAAAGAATAAAATAGATGGCAGAAAAAAACAAGGTCTTAAAGAGCGGGATATGGTACACCGTATCCAGTGTTGCGATAAGGGCCGTTGCGATAATCACAAGCCCCATTTACACGGCAATGCTAACGACCGATGATTATGGCCGTGCCAATATTTTTAACTCGTGGATAGAACTGTTCAATATCATAACCTGCCTGTGTGTGGTTTACAGCATCGGCAGGGCCAAGATAGACTTTAAGGAGAAGTTTGATGAATATGTCTCGGCGCTTCAGGGACTCTCAAGCTCCTTCGCTTTTTGTGTACTCATTTTCGTGACGCTCTTCAGGGAGCGGATATCAGGTCTTATCAAGTATGAGGTACCGCTCGTGATGGCGCTCTTTGTCTACCTCATCATTTTTCCGTCAGTCCAGTACATGCAGGAAAAATGCCGCTTCGAATACAGGTACAGGGAGAATATCGCCATATCCCTTATAACCTGTATAAGTACCGTTGTGCTGTCTATCGGATTTATGCTCCTGTTCAATGACAAAAGATATATAGGAAAGATACTCGGTACCATACTTCCCACATTCCTTATGGGTATAGGATTTTATATAAACATCCTGAAAAAGGGCAGGGTGTTTTATAACAAAAGATACTGGAGATATGCGCTGCGCATAGGCCTGCCGATGATCCCTCATGCACTTGCGATGGTTGTGCTCGCACAGATCGACAGGATAATGATAAAGGACATCTGCGGTGATGCGGATGCGGGATTATATACATACGGTTACAGCATAGCGACACTGCTGGCGATATTTACAAATGCCATAGGCCAGGCCTGGCTTCCGTGGCTTAATGAGAGACTTGATGCGGGAGAGCGCGATAAGGTGAGGAATATGCAGAAAAAGCTCATCCTGTTGGGATGCTTCCTGTCGGTGGGCTTTATAACGGCTGCGCCAGAGGCTCTTATGATCCTTGCGCCGCGTGCCAGAGCATACTGGGTAGCCAAATGGGTGATACCGCCGGTCGCACTGGGAACACTCGCGCAGTATTTCTATACGCATTACGTCAATGTAGAACTCTTCCATAAAAAAACACCGATCATTGCCTTGAGTTCCGTTATGGCAGCGGTTGTGAATTACATACTGAATTACATGTTCATACCGAAGTTCGGTTATATAGCAGCGGCGTATACGACATTTGCAAGTTACGCACTGCTCATGCTTTTCCATTATTTTGCCGTAAATCATGTGCTTAAGGAAAGGGTGTACTCCAATTCGTTCATGTTTATATCGATGTTTGTCTGTGCGGTTGTCGGGATATCGATGAGTTTCTTCTACAATGACGGGATCAGAATGGCTGTTATGAGATATGCGGTTGCTCTTATCGTGCTGGGTATCTTTGCTTTTGTAAAGAGGGATGACCTTAAGCTCCTTACGGGGTATATAAGAAAAAGGATACGGCCCGGTTCGTAAGTTTTCTCCCTGTTCCTTGATTTGACTGAAATAGAGGAATTTTATATAATTATAAAGATATGCTGTAGTATAAAGAGGTGCTTAATGAAAACACTTATAGTAATACCCGCAAGGGGCGGCTCGAAGAGAATACCGCGTAAAAATGTAAGGATCATGTGCGGCAAGCCGCTTATAGTTTATTCGATCGAAAATGCGAAGGCGCTTAAGGAATATATGGACGTGGATGTTGCAGTATCAACCGACGATGAGGAACTGGGAAGTATCGTACAGAAACGAGGAGTTGAAGTCATAGCAAGGCCGAAGGAACTGGCTACGGATAAGGTGACTCTGGATCCCGTCATATATCATGCACTCACATGTATGGAGGAGAAGAAACGCTGCAGATACGATACGGTGATCACAATGCAGTGCACTTCGCCGACGCTTAAGTTTTCCACGATCAAAAGTGCCGTGGAGTTTTTTGAAAGATCCGAATGGGACACTGTCATAAGTGCCATGAACAAACCTCATCTGTCATGGGGCATGCATGAGGGCAGGATCACGAAGAATTACGAGAAACGTCTTAATTCCCAGGAACTTCCTCCGAATTACGTGGAGACCGGCGGCTTCCTGATAACAAGAAGAGAATGCGTTACGGAAACGGGACGTATAGGAAAAAATGTAAATATATTCGAGATACCCGAGGATGAGGCCGTTGATATCGATACGTACTCAGACTGGGTTCTGTGCGAAAATATACTGAAACGCAGGAAGATAATGTTCAGGACCGTAGGAAAGATGCAGCTCGGGATGGGACATATATACAGATGTCTTACACTTGCATATAAGCTTACGGGTCATGATATCGTATTTGTTACCGATAAGGGAAGCGATATAGGTATCGAAAAGATAAATGAATCGAACTTTCCGCTCATTGTCGTTGACGATGATGACGCATTTGAGAGCATACTTGAGAAAGAGAAGCCGGATATCCTGGTGAACGATATATTGGACACTTCTGTTAAGTATATGACGATGGTGAATAAATATGCGAAACGTGTCGTCAACTTTGAGGATGTGGGACCGGGAGCAAAATATGCGGATGCGGTCATAAATGCACTGTATGAAAAGGGTGAGAAGCTGCACAATGAATATTACGGATCCAAGTATTTCTGCATCCGTGATGAGTTCCTCGAGGAGGAGCCCTCACCGTTTTCGGAAAAAGTGGAAAACATAATGGTGATCTTCGGAGGAGCGGATCCTTCCGATCTTACGGGAAGGCTTTACAATATCGCAAAAGAACTGCATAAGGAATTTCCGAAGATAAAATTCCATTTTCTTGTTGGATTTGCTTACAATCATAAGGACAGGATAGTAAGTGACGAAGCAGATAACATCTATGTGCATAACGATGCCAAGCGCGTTTCGGCATACATGAGCAAGACAGACCTTGCGATCACCTCTCAGGGACGTACGGTCTTTGAACTTGCGAGCATGGGCGTTCCGGCAGTGGTACTGGCACAGAATGAGAGAGAAGCCGAGCATGTTTTTGCCGGGATACAGAATGGTTTTATTAATCTGGGTATAGGCAGGGAGCAGGATGATTCCACGATAATCTCGACGATAAAGTGGCTTATCATGACGCCCAACGTCCGCTCGGAGATGAGACGTCTCCAGCTGACCAAGGATTTCTCGAAAGGTCAGGAGAGGGTTATCCACCTGATACTTAATGATCCGGATGATGATGACTGAGATTGTTTGGGTTTGGACAGATGAAAAGAGATTTTCAGATGATAGATGTCCAGAAGGAGTATGAACAGGATCTTCTGGACACGCAGATAATATGGGAACAGCAGGAAGAATTAAGGCGCCGTGCATACATGGAGCAGCAGGAACAGTTAAGGCAGGAGATGCTGAGACAGCAGGAGATCAATGAACAGATCGTCCGGGAGAATGCCAGACAGTTCGTGAACCAGATGCCATCCGCTCATGATGTGACGGCTGTATCGCTTAACGGCAATGTGGACAATACGTTTGCCGGCAATGCCATACCGTACGAGCCCATAGTCCCCACACAGGTATTTGATTCACAGGCCAGGCAGATGGCGACTGCGATGGGAGGCTTTGGAGGAAGGAAGGTTCTGCTGGTTAATACGGTGTGCGGGACCGGCAGTGTCGGAAGGCTGGTAGCAGGTCTGTATCACACGCTTGAGGAACACGGATACGAGTGTCTTGTGGCTTACGGAAGGGGAGAAGCACCTTCCGATATCAGAGCGTACAGGATAGGTACCGATACGGATGTGTATATCCATGGTGCGATGAGCAGGCTATACGACCGTCACGGATTCTATTCAAGGCGGGCGACACAGGACTTTGTCTCCATGATAAAGGAGTATGATCCGGATATAATCCACCTGCATAATCTTCACGGATATTATCTAAATATCGAAGTGCTGTTCGCATATCTGAAAAAATGCGGGAAAAAGATCATATGGACATTGCATGACTGCTGGAGCTTTACGGGACACTGCAGCCATTTTGAATATATAGGCTGTATGAAGTGGCAGAGCGGCTGTTTTAAATGCGAACAGCTAAAGGAATATCCGAAGTCGTTCGGTATGGACAGTTCCATCCAGAATTATAAGGACAAGAAGGATCTGTTCACAGGGATAGGAGATCTTACAATAGTCACTCCGTCGGAGTGGTTAAAGGATAAGGTACAGCAGTCATTCCTCAGGGAATATCCCGTTGTCGTGGTCCCTACGGGTATAGATCTTACGCAGTTTTACCCGTATACGGAGACTTTGACGGATGATAACCTTATATACAGGATCAAGAACAGGCTGTCGCTTCGGAATAAGACGATAATCCTCGGAGTGGCAAACCCGTGGAGGGAGAGAAAGGGACTGCTCCAGTTCCATCTGCTGGCCAAGACTTTAAGCGACAGATATGCGATCATACTCGTGGGACTTAACGATAAGCAGATAGCCGATCTTCCCGACGGAGTGACAGGGTTATCGAGAACGGACAGTCCCGAGGAACTGGCGGCCCTTTATTCTATGGCAGATGTATATGTGAATCTCACTTTGGAGGATACTTTCCCGACTACCAATCTTGAGGCACTGGCATGCGGAACGCCCGTGGTGACTTATAAGGCCGGAGGCAGTCCCGAGAGCATCGATGAGACATGCGGTGAAACGGTGGACAGGAACAGCGTGCAGGGAGTGGTTGCCGCGATCGAGAAGATAATGTCTTCCAAAGGTGAGAACTACACGGTTGAGAAGTGTTTGAGAAGGGCGCAGTTATACAGTAAAGAATACAGATTTCTGGAATATATCCAGCTTGTATATGAAGCCTTCTGATGCAGTGATAAATGCTTTTGCATTTGATCGGTTACCGGGTGGGACCGGATTTTTATGGATATAGCACGTAAGTTTCAAAAAAGCATAATACTTGCGATGAAATTCATCATGTACGCCGCTGCTTTTGCGACGTTCTTTCTGATGTTCTCCATCGATAACCGTGAGATAATAGAACTTTCGCGTACGGCGGCGGTCACGCTTTCGACCTACGTTATCATCCTGGTGCTTTTATCGGGTACTTACGGGAGTTTTGATATAGGGAAAAAGAAGGATAAGGACATAGTATTCTCCCTTATGCTGTCCGGAGTGCTGACGGATCTTATCACGTATTTTGAACTCACGATCATGAAAACGAATGAGGCAAACAATACCACGTTCAGGCTTGAGAATACAGGCATCCTCATTTCGGTGATCTTAATACAGTTTGTCATATTCGTCGTATTTGTAAGACTGGGCAGCCGGTTTTATTTTAAATTAAATGATGCGGAGAAATGCCTGATAATCGCGGATGATAAGACAAGTGCAAGGCGGGTGGCAAAGGCTCTCGGGGATTTTTCAAAAAGATATGTCATTGCGGATGTGATCGGATATGATGACGATCAGTTAAAGGATAAGATAGTAAAGGCTGACACCGTTATACTTTACGAGGTCCCCGTGGATGTGAGGAAGGAAGTAACAGACTGGTGTTATCAGAACCTTAAGAACATATACTATAACCCGTCTGTTTCGGATATCATACAGCACAGTTCGCGGCAGACGGTCATAGATGATATACCGTTTTATGCGTGGCAGTTCCATCTGATCGGATTTGAGCAGAGGATAATAAAAAGGCTTATGGATCTGTGCATCTCGCTCATCCTGCTCGTGCTTACCAGTCCCATTCTTCTCATAAGCGCGATATGCATAAGGAGAAACGACGGCGGGAGTGTTTTTTTCAGACAGAAGAGGGCAACGGCTAACGGGAAGGTGTTTGAGATATACAAGTTCCGTACGATGAAGGAAAACGTCGAGAACAGATCCGCCACAAGGGATGACGACAGGATCACGGGAGTCGGAAGAGTGCTGCGCAAATACAGGATAGACGAACTCCCGCAGCTTATAAATATCGTAAAGGGTGACATGAGCCTTGTCGGACCGAGGCCGGAAATGATGGAGAACGTAGAGGATTATACCCGCGAACTCCCGGAATTTCGGTACAGGCTCAGGATGAAGGCAGGGCTTACGGGATATGCCCAGATCTTCGGGAAATACAATACAAGCTCAAGAGATAAGCTGATGCTCGATCTTATGTATATTGAGAATTATTCGCTGGTAAAGGATATCCAGCTGCTGTTCCAGACGGTGCTCGTGATATTCAAAGCGGATGAGTCGACGGAGGCGTTCGGTGATAAGTGAACCATCTGTTTCCATAATAACTGTTACATACAACAGCGCTGCCACGCTTAAAAGGACGATAGAGTCCGTGCTTGCGCAGACGGTATCGCCAAGGGAATATATCATAGTGGACGGCTGTTCGACGGATGATACCCTGTCCATAGCCGAGAGCTTCAGGGAAACCTTTGATGAAAAAGGAATAACGTATTCCGTGATATCAGAGCCCGACAATGGCATATATGATGCCATGAACAAGGGTATAAGGCTTGCAATGGGTGATATCATAGGCATGATCAATTCGGATGACTGGTATGAACCGTGTGCCGTTGAAACAGTGTTGTCAGCTTACAGGGAGGAACCTTTCGATCTGTTCTACGCGGATCTTTTGATGCATATGCCGGGAGGGAAGACCTTTATCAAGCATGCAAGATACAGAAGATATGCAACATCAAGGGACTGGAACCATCCGACGACATTCATCAGGAAAGAGATATACGATAAATACAAATACAGGAATGAAACGATACATGATGACTACGATCTGATATTACGGCTCAGGAAGGCAGGGGTAAGGACCGTTGTAAGGAACACGGTGATCGCCGACTTTACTATGAACGGGACCAGCCATGAGAGGAGTGTAAAAAAAGCAATGGATCGTGTCAGGATAAAGTATGGGATATACCGGGACAACGGATATTCGCCGCTTTACTTTTTTGAGTGTTTTATGGTAGAGGCAGCCAAGTTGATCGTAGGGTAAAAGCTTATGGAAATCAAAACTTTAACGTTCTTTTCGAATTATTTTAATCATCATCAGAAGGCGCTGTGCGATGAATGGTATGCACTGCTCGGTGACGGTTTTACCTTTGTTGAGACCGAGCCGATAGAAGGCTTCCGCTCGACTATGGGCTGGGGCAAGGAGGATGTTCCGCCTTACGTTATAAAGACGTATGTATCGGATGAGATACGGCAAAAGGCACTTAAGCTCGGAAGAGACAGCGATCTTGTCGTGATGGGGACAGCTCCCGAGATCTATATCGAGGAACGTCTTGAACTTAACAAGATAACCTTCAGGTATTCCGAGAGACCTCTTAAGGAAGGACTGATCAAGTTCTTTATCCCGAGACTTACCAAAAAGTATCTCCATCTCCATGTGCGAAACAGGCGTAAGAATATATATGTACTTGCGGCAAGTGCATACACGGCATGGGATTACAGGATGATGCTAAACAGTTATCCCGGGAAGTGTTATAAGTTCGGATATTTTCCGGAACATAAAAAGTATGATGTGAAGAAGCTTATGGACAGGAAGAGCATTGCGGCCGACAGGGAAACAGGTCATGCGGATATGCCGACAATACTCTGGGCCGGAAGGATGCTGAGGCTTAAACGCCCCGACCTTCTTGTAAAGGCAGCAAAGATATTAAGGGATAAGGGTTATGCTTTCAGGATCGTTTTTGTGGGTGAAGGCAAAGAACGCAAGCGCGTTCAGATGTATTCCATAATGAACGGTTTATCGGACATAATATCATTTGTGGATTTCATGTCACCGGATGAGATCAGGGAGAAAATGGCAGACTCCAAGATATATGTCATGACATCCAATTTTCTTGAAGGATGGGGGTCTGTGATCTATGAGGCTCTAAACGCCGGATGCGCGACAGTGGTATCCCATGCACCCGGTGCGGCTCCATGGCTTGTCAGGAATGAGAGGACCGGGCTCATATTTAAGAACGGAAGCGTGGAATCGCTTGCCAAGCAGCTTCAGAAGCTTCTTGACGATCCTTCGCTGTGCGTAAAGTACGGGACGGCGGCTTACAATCAGATGGCAAAATACTGGAACCCGCAGGTTGCAGCGAAGAACGTGCTGACGCTGGCAGATGACCTTACGGAAGGAAGGAAATGCAGTATACAGCACGGTCCGTGTTCGAGGGCGAGGATATTGAAGAACGGCTGGTACCCCGGAGGGAAAAAATGAAGATACTGTACCTCATGGAATATCCGATAGATCTTCCGGGCGGAGGACAGCTTTCCACATGGACATTGTGTGACGGGCTGGTAAAGGAAGGCAGTTTTGAGCCGGTCGTAGCCTGCCCGAAACTGCTTAACAAAAAGGAGGATGATTTTTCCTTCCGTGTGGTCGAATACAGATCGGATGAGAACAGGGAGAGGAACAAAGCGGCAAGGATCTTAAACTTCCTTTCAAGGATAAGAGCATTCCGGAGGATAGTTAAGAAGGAGAAGCCGGATCTTATCCACGTGTCAATGTCCGAATCGCTGATAACATACGGCTTTTTAAGATGCCTTGGAATGTTTAAGGATATCCCCTTTGTCTACACGGACAGGGGACTGGCATACGGCTACCGGATCCATTCAAAGCTGTGCATAAAAGCAACGATGAAGCATTCGGCCGGCATGATATGTACAACGGAATATAATAAAGCCCTGTGGCTTAAGGATAAGATAGGCACTGACATAAATGTCATTCCGAATACGATAAGCCCTGTATTTAATATATACGATCCTGCCAGACGGGGGCAGATGAGGGATAAGTACGGTATCGCTTGTGATGAATTCGTTATCGGATTTGCGGGACGTATCTCTGAGGAAAAGGATTGGGATTTTGTTCCGGTGCTCGTGCGTGAACTTAAGGAAGGCGGCGTGGATTTTAAGGTCGCACTGGTCATATCCGTATATGAAGAACAGGACGGAGCGATCGTAGAGAGGATAAGAAAGGGGATCGCGGCATCGATAGGTGAGGATAAGCTCATCTATATGCAGGATCTGTCGCAGGCGGAGATATCGGATTATTATTATATGGTCGACGTGTTTGTGATGTCCTCCATGTTCGAATCTTTCGGAAAGGCAGCGGTTGAAGCGATGAGCCGCAGATGCAGTGTGGTATCTACAAGCGTGGGAGGCCTTCCGGAGGTTATCGGTAAGGAAGAAAACCTTTATACAAAGGACAGCGTGGAGAAGTTTGTAAAACGCGTCAAAAGGCTCAGTACGGATGCGGATGAACTCGAGAGGGACAGGACTTTTTTCTACGACCGGTACAGGAACCTTTATACAACACAGGCACATGTTATGAGGCATGTGATGCTGTATAAGAGTATTTTGGAGAACCGTACAAAACATTAAAGAAGGGAAATAAGCATTATATGGGTAAAGAAAAAATGGAGATACAGACCAACAGGCTGGACAGGGGCTTCTATCAGTATCAGGATGAGTTCGAAGAAGCGGCATTACGGGTGCTGAGATCCGGCTGGTATATAATGGGAAAGGAACTTAAATCCTTTGAGGAAGAGTTCGCCGCCTATATAGGAGCACGGTACTGTGTGGGCCTTGGGAACGGGCTGGATGCTCTGTGGCTTGCCTTTCGCATACTCGGGATAGGTAAGGGTGACGAAGTCATCGTGCAGGGAAATACATATATTGCAAGCGTGATGGGGATCACCATTAACGGCGCGACTCCTGTTTTTGTTGAGCCCGATGAGTATTTTAACATAGACGCATCCCGTATAGAGGAGAAGATAACGGAAAGGACCAAGGCGGTTTTGGTCGTGCATCTGTACGGTCAGGCTACGCGGATGGATGAGATAACGGATATCTGCAAAAGGCATGATCTTCGTCTTGTGGAAGACTGTGCGCAGTCACATGGCTCGAAGTTCAGAGGCAGGACTACCGGGACTTTTGGCGATATAGGATGCTTTTCATTTTATCCTTCCAAAAATATCGGAGCCTTCGGTGACGGGGGTGCGATAGTCACGGATGACGAGGAGATAGCAAAAAAGATGCGGATATACCGTAATTACGGAAGTGAGAAACGGTATTACAATATGGTCGTCGGAACAAATTCAAGGCTTGACGAGATACAGGCGGCACTTCTGTCGGTAAGGCTTAAGCATGCCGCAGAGCTTAATGAGGAGAAGAAAAGGATAGCGGCCGAATATGATAAACGTCTTAAGAATCCGCAGATAGAGCTCCCGAAGGTAAGGGAAGGCGCCGATCATATCTACCATCAGTATGTCATAAGATGCAGGAGACGGGA
>ONRZ01000298.1 GCA_900320345.1 uncultured Lachnospiraceae bacterium
TTCGTACCATTAACGGCATCTGCTATAAGATGATCCAGCAATATGCCCGTCTGGCTGGCAAGTCCGAGGATTCCATTTTCAGGCTTATTACAGATGAAAAGGAAGGTGCAAAGATCATATCGGATATCCTTGTCGATATCTTGGATGAATATCCCACTGAAAGCGATATTAAGGCAGTAAAGACGCTGATCACATACTGTAAGAACATGCTTCTTACGGATGAGGAGATAGAAAAACTCGGAAATGATGAAGGTTTAAAACTTCTTGAAATATATAAAAGATACAATGCTTATCTTAGGCAAAACAGGCTCATGGATTATGACGATCAGATGATTTATGCATACAGGATGCTAAAGTCATCAGAAGACCTGCTTAAGATGTACAGGAACAAGTACCGGTATATATGCGTTGATGAGGCTCAGGATACCTCTAAAATACAGCACCTCATAATAGGTATGCTCGCAGGCAGGGACGGAAATCTCTTCATGGTCGGTGATGAAGACCAGAGCATCTATGGGTTCAGAGCGGCATATCCTGAGGCTCTGCTTGATTATGAAAAGGATCATCCATCGGCAAAAGTGCTGGTGATGGACCAGAATTACAGGTCAAATGCCAAGATAGTTGCGGCTGCAGATCTGTTCATCCAGCATAACAAAGCAAGACATGATAAACATATGCAGCCGACAAAAGATGCCGGATCGGACATAAACTTTGTTGAGCTTAAGACAAGGTCAAACCAGTACGGGTATCTTCTAAAGGTAGCCGCGAACTGCAACAGGGAAACGGCCGTATTATACAGGGATAATGAAAGCGCCATCCCTCTTATAGATTCACTTGACCGTAATGGGATAAACTTCAGGATCAAAAGCGTGGACATGGCATTCTTTACAAACAGGGTGGTCACGGATGTAACGAACATAATGAAGTTTGCCTTAGATCCATATAATACAGAGCTTTTCATGCGCATATATTTTAAATGCCAGACCTTCCTTAAGAAGGTCCAGGCTGAGAAGATGTGCAGGATAAGTGAACAGCAGGAGATCCCTGTACTTGATGCGGCGGAGTTCGTCGACAGCATAAACGGGATGGTAAGGGGTAAATGCCGGGCATTAGCTACGCATTTGCGCGGAATGCTTAAAGAAAACCCGAGTAAGGCGATATTCAGGATAGAAACACCGCTTGGATACGGGGAATACCTTGAAAGGAACAATATAGACGATAATAAGCTGTTCATCTTAAGGATGCTTTCGTTCAATGAAAGTTCTATCGGCAGCTTTCTTAACAGGTCTTTCTTATGGATGTCTGTGATGGAGTATTCCCGGGAAATATGATAAGGTCAGGCAGCTCTTCAACACCACAGGAGCGAAAAGAGTTTGAAGAGGAGAGGCGCCTGTTTTACGTGGGCATGACAAGGGCTAAGAATGACTTAAGCATTTTTACTTTTAAGTCTGAAGATTCCTGCTTTGTAAAAGAAATGAGGACACCTGTAAGGAAGAAGAGCAGCATCGCAGAGACGGTTATGCCCCAGGTTGTGGCAAAGCCCTTAAAATCCCTTAGGGATAAACCATTTGATGGTATGATGAACAGTCCCGCAACTGTGAGTGATTTTGACCTTATCATAGGAGAGAGGGTCATACAGAACGTAAATGGGAGCGGGACGGTATCGGACGTTATATATGATAATGACGGAAATATAAAGAAGTTCTCGGTCATTTATGATTCCGGGGATGAAAAGCAGTATCATTTCCCGGCAGCTTTTGCCGGGGGCATGAGGCTTGAGAGTGGAGAAGAGGTGCCGATGCAGCAAAAGAAAAGGCCTGCAGCATCGCTAAAACCTGCAGTGACATCCGTAATGAAGCCAGAAAAGAAGAAAAGATCTGCCGGGAAAGATACATATGCTTCCTGGGCAGACAGGTATCCAAATCATGTAGTTATCAAAAAAGAAGGGGCGTTCTGGACAACGAGGGGAGAGTCAGCAGAAGTTCTTAGCCGAGTCCTTGGGTATAATCTTGGTGGAAAACCGGGGAATTACGTGACCGGATCTCCGGTGATCGAACCCATCGTACATGGACTGAGCAGCCATGAGATCAACTATATCGTGATTGTAGATGGAGAGATAGTAGATCAGGCAGATTTTGAGTGAGGTAGGAAGATATGAGATTATTTATAGCGATCGAGCTTATAGACCGGGTAAAAGACGAATTGAGCATGATACAAAA
>ONRZ01000276.1 GCA_900320345.1 uncultured Lachnospiraceae bacterium
TCTTCCCCAACTATCAATATCGGATATGAAGCAGTAGACGAACTCCCTAAGGAACGCCATGAAAGTCCGATGCTAAGCCTTGATAAGACAAAGGACAGGGAAGCGCTGCGTGATTGGCTCAAGGATAAGGAAGGCCTGCTGTCGTGGAAGCTTGACGGTCTTACCATTGTTCTTACTTACAATGAAGGAGTACTCGTCAAGGCGGTTACGCGAGGGAACGGAGAAGTAGGGGAAGTGATCACCCCTAATGCAAGGACCTTCATAAATCTTCCGCATGCGATCCCGTACAAGGGTGAACTGATACTGCGCGGTGAAGCGGTGATCAGCTATCCGGATTTTGAGAAGATAAACGAACAGATAGATGATGTTGATGCAAAATACAAGAATCCGAGGAACTTATGCTCGGGTTCGGTACGTCAGCTAAACAATGAGATAACAGCAAAGAGGAATGTCAGGCTCTATGCATTTACTTTAGTTAAGGCGGACGGTGTTGACTTTGAAAATTCTCGAAAAAAGCAGATGGAATTTTTAAAGGAACAGGGCTTTGAAACCGTGGAATACCATCTTGTGAATGCATCCGACATACTTAACAGGATACAATATTTTGCAGATTCCGTGGCTGATAATGAGATACCGTCCGACGGTCTGGTACTTACTTATGATGATATCGAATACGGAAGATCGCTTGGAAGAACTGCAAAATTCCCAAGGGATGCGATAGCGTTTAAATGGCAGGATGAAGTACGGGAGACAAAACTCCTTGAGATAGAGTGGAGTCCCAGCAGGACAGGGCTTATAAATCCCGTAGCTGTATTTGAGCCGGTCGAGCTTGAAGGTACCACGGTACAGAGGGCAAGCGTACATAATGTCAGCATCGTTAGGGAACTTAAGCTTGGTATAGGAGATACGATAACCGTATATAAGGCAAATATGATAATCCCTCAGATCGCAGATAATCTTACAGGAAGCGGCAGTGTTAAGATACCGGAAGAATGCCCGGCATGCGGCGGAAGCACACAGATACGCAAGATAAACGATACGGAAGCGCTGTATTGCCTGAATCCTGATTGCCCGGCCAAGAAGATAAAGCTGTTTACATTGTTTGTAAGCCGTGATGCCATGAATATAGACGGATTATCGGAATCAACGCTTGAGAAGTTCATCGGAGAAGGTTACATTCATGAATTCGCGGATATCTTCAGGCTGTCAAGGTACAAGGATAAGTTATGTAAACTTGAAGGCTTTGGTGAGAAATCATATAATAATCTGATAGCTGCAATAGATACTGCAAGGACAGTTCAGCTGCCAAAACTTATTTACAGCCTCGGGATCTTAAATGTCGGGTTGTCGAATGCTAAGATTATATGCCGAGAGTTTGGTTATGATATTGATAAGTTAAGGAAGGCAGATGTTGAGGAACTGAGCGCAATAGACGGCGTGGGAGATGTCATAGCGGGAAGTTTTGCGGATTACTTTAAGGATGAGAAGCATAACCGCGAACTTGATGAACTCCTAAAGGAACTTACGATAGAGATACCCAGGCTTGATTCATCAAATGAAGCCATAAACGGTAAGACCTTTGTGATAACGGGGTCTTTAGAACATTTTGAGAACAGGAATGCACTCAAGGAACTTATCGAGAGCAAGGGCGGCAAGGTCAGCGGTTCAGTGAGCGCCAAGACGGATTTTCTTATAAACAATGACATCAATTCGGGTTCGTCGAAAAATAAAAAAGCCAAGGAATTGGGTGTTAAGATAATAACAGAAGATGATTTTATCAAAATGACAGAATAGAGACAGAAGGAGAAAATATCATGCCGATCAAGGTAAAGAGNNNNGATCTTCCGGCTCAGAGGATCCTGGAAGATGAGAATATTTTCGTTATGGATGAGAACAGGGCTATGCATCAGGACATACGTCCGCTTAAGATGCTTATCCTTAATCTCATGCCAAATAAAGAGGTCACGGAGACACAGCTTCTGCGCAAGCTCTCCAATTCACCGCTCCAGGTGGATATCGAGCTCCTCCAGACAGCTTCATATACACCGACTCATGTGGATACTCATCACCTGGATTCGTTCTATATCACCTTTGATCAGATAAAGGATGAGAAGTTCGACGGGCTTATAATAACAGGAGCCCCGCTTGCATATGTTAAGTATGAGGATGTTGCGTATTGGGATGAATTATGCAGGATAATGGACTGGGCCGAAAGACATGTGCATTGCACATACTATCTGTGCTGGGGAGCTTTTGCCGGTCTGTATCATCACTACGGGATAATGCATGAATACTATGAAGAGAAGCTGTCGGGAATATATGCGCATAAGGCACTTAAGCCGAATGCTCCGTTATTCAGGGGATTTGATGATATCTTCTATGCACCGCATTCAAGGGAGATCTATGTAAAACGTGAAGATATCGAGAAAGTACCGGAACTTGAACTTATGGCTTATTCCGACAAGGCGGGAGTTACCATCGTTAAGACGGAGGATTCACGTAAGTTCTTTGTGCTGTGCCATCTTGAATACGACGGAAATACGCTTAAGAATGAGTTTTTCAGGGATCTTAACAAGGGGCTGGATCCCAAGATCCCGGAGAATTATTTCCCGAATGATGATCC
>ONRZ01000255.1 GCA_900320345.1 uncultured Lachnospiraceae bacterium
CCCTGCTGACTTAGATTGACATTTACGTTACAGCCGGTAAATACCGAAGTAATAAGAATTCCTGTTAGGATGATGCTGATCGCTTTTTTGAACATAACAATTGTGCCTTCCTTTTTTCGAGAAATGTATTTATTATCTGAAAAGTCGTCAAATGCAAGCAATAATATGTATAAAAATAATATCATGGTAAAAAGATTGCGTCAATAAAGCATCTTTCTTGAATTGAAAAAGAGGGATATGATAAAATATTTTTATATTTATCCGGGCAATGATGAGGAATAGATCAGAATTTATGTGAGGTATTGGTATGGAAACATGGTATTATGAAGTTGTGAGCATAGATGGAGATTATGCGAATCTTAAAAGAACAGATATAGAGTCGGATGATATCAAGCTGGTGGCAAGAGCACTGCTTCCGCCTGAGATTGCCGAGGGAAGCAGGCTGAAATATGAGATGATGACTTATTCGATGGAGTGTTCTCCGGCTCATTGAGATTGATAATATGTAATAGAAAAATCCCCGTTCCTGTGATACAATTTAATCACCGGCAGTACAGTAAATAGAGGCTGATACACATTATTCAAGGAGGACATGGTCATGGCAGATAATAAAGATATTAATCGTCCGTTGGATTCGGAGGAACTGACACCCGAACAGGAAGAAAAGGTAAGCGGAGGTATGGAGTCCGAAAATGCTGTGGACAGACCGCCGATCTTCAATGTCTCATACTTTAACTCATCATTCATCAACACATCGTACCTGAATAAATAAGGTATAACAGATGTCCGATGTTTCTGTGAGCAGAAATAAGAATATACCGGTAACCTTAAGCGTCTGTCTTATAGTCAAGGATGAAGAGCGTGTTTTGGGACGTTGCCTGTCCGCTGCCATACAGTTTGCGGATGAACTGATCGTAGTGGATACCGGATCGAAGGACAAAAGCAGGGAGATAGCCGGAGAATACACGGATCTTGTATTCAGTGAGCCTTGGCAAAACAGTTTTGCCAAGGCTCGTAATTTTGCTGCTTCAAAAGCATGCTGTGATTATGTGATGTGGCTTGATGCAGATGATGTCATATATCCGGCTGAGATAAAGAAACTGCTTAAGCTCAAAAAACGCCTGACCAATAAACCGGATGTGGTATTCATGACCTACCGTAATCATGGATTTTTATCTAACATGGGCCTTCGGGACAGGATCCATCGAAGGGAACTCGCATGCCGGTGGGAAGGAGATGTGCACGAAGCCATACAGATATATGGAAATTTTAGCAAAATGGTATGTCCGGAGATCACGATCGTGCATAAAAAGGAATATGTAAATGAACCCGATCGTAACATAAGGATCTTCAATGATGTAAAGAACGCCGGCAAGCTGTCGGGAGCATATATGCTCTCCTATTATTGTCGCGAGCTGGCTCTTTGCAATAACATGGATAAGGCGTTGGAAGCATGGCAGAAATTGCTCGGTACGAACCCTCCCGCGGCGCAGGTCCAGTATGCACTGGTGTTTCTGACAGGAATGCTTCTGAGAAATAAAGAGTATGAGAAATGCCGCCGGTTGATCGATATGGCATTTGAGCAATACGGGGTTCCGAGGTCAGCCTTTTTCTGTTATCAGCTGGGGCTTTGTGCCGAAAGGTCCGGGGATATCACAGAAGCAGGGAGACAGTACAGGCTTGCCACGGAAACGCCGGTCGATATTGGATCGTTCATGATCGAGTTTGCAGGATATGATAATTATCTTTCCGAACTTAAGCTGTGCGCACTTGCTTATGACAACGGCGATATCGAAGGATCGGAAGCCCGGAATAACAGAGCCGGTAAAGCATGGCCGGAAGGAAGGGCATGGCGTATCAACCGGGAAAGATTTTTCACTCCGGCTCTCCCCAAAGGAAGAGAACCGCTTGTAAGCGTGATCATACCGGCCTGTAATGCACAGGAGCATATTTCTGAAGCAGTCTCCTCGATCCTCGATCAGAGCTGGCAGAATTTCGAGATCATCATAGCGGATGATGCATCAACAGATGCCACGAGTGAAGTGATCGCGGATTTTTCCGACCCCAGAATACGGATACTTAAAAATGTTCATAAGCTCGGAACAGCCGTTT
>ONRZ01000209.1 GCA_900320345.1 uncultured Lachnospiraceae bacterium
GACGACATCATCACAAACTATTTTCCAAACACAAGAAACATCACGTCATGTGTAGACAGTTCCCTGCTTTACTATAATGACTGGAAATGGACTGCCGAGAATATCTGGAAGTCACCGAAAGAGATCAGCGATAAACTGGTCAGCGATAATCTTGTGCTGGACAGTCTGATTGATCTGGAAAACAAACATCCGGAAGTAAAGATATTATTTGCATGTTCAAACAGAGATGATGCACTGCAGAGCTATCAGGCATATATTGATGACGGCAAGATGGGGACAAGCAAAGAGTACAGTGATAAGTTCCAGCAGGGACTGAAAAAGATGGTTTTGGATATGCAGGACAGACTTGATGATCCTGGAATCTATATTTTCGAATATGGGTTAAAAGAAGATACCACAGGAACTCAGCATCAGATTTTGCCCGGCAATGTATTTGATAAACTGAGCGGAGGCAAAAGCGCCGCTGCATGGCTTATGGATGCGGTGAATGGGAATATCGGATCATATGGTCTGGATCTGCTGGATAAAGAATATTAACAAGCAAAGAAATGATCAAAGACAAACTGGCATGCGGAAGAACACGCATGCCAGTTTTCTATCATTTTGGCAAGAGTACCACGCCTGACCGACCGGATCAGACGTGGGTGAATTGCCTTAATCTTTTTGTTGCTGGATATACTGTTTAACAACTGCAGTTGATTTTTCACTCACGGAACCGATAAAGTATGACAGACTCCAGAAATATGGCTTCCAGTAAAATGGTTTAAGCTGTTCTGAATAATTCTGCCTGATCTTTCTTGATGACGCTGATTTAAATGCATTTACAAAATCAGCCAGATTGATCTGCGGAGGTGCATCGAACAGAATGTGTATATGGTCCGGCATTGATTCGAGAGCCTGTATGACAATTCCGCGTTCCTTAAAGTAATCTTTTGTATAAGACAACAAGTCTTGTTCCAGATCACCTATTATCACTGGATTACGGTATTTCGTTACAAGTACCGGATGATATAGAAGATGGAAACAACTGTGTTGGTTCGTATATTATTATGTATCCCTTCGTTTGCAATACACATTCAATTCCCATTCAGAAATACAGCCAAATGAATCATATAAGCATAAATACTGATCAAAATACGCTGGGAGGAGGTGACAACTGATGTATTTTACAAGAAATATTATGGTGACAGACAGAGAACTGTTCGAATGGTGTGATACTGTAGCACACAAAGCAAACAACCTGTATAATGCGGCACTTTTCCGTATTCGCCAAAGCATGACATCCCGTAAAAAAGAGACGAGCGAACTGACTCTTAACGAGAAGGAAGTGCTTAACGAAATTGACTGTATGAACAATGCTTTGGTATCCAGGGGAAAGAAGCCAAGGCATGTTCCTGAATCTGGTTTTCTGTCTTATGGCTTTCTTGATGATCTGATGAAACATACAGATAATCCGGACTATAACTGCCCGGAACTGCCAAAACAATCTGCACAAAGTGTGCTGAAACATGCAGTAAGGGATATGACATCCTTTTTCGAAGCAATGAGGGCTTATCAGGAAGACCCTTCCCGTTTCACCGGAAAACCGAAACTTCCGCATTACAAGCATAAACAAGGCGCATGTTCG
Organism: uncultured Lachnospiraceae bacterium; assembly: GCA_900320345.1. Classification (GTDB taxonomy): domain Bacteria; phylum Bacillota; class Clostridia; order Lachnospirales; family Lachnospiraceae; genus UBA2868. The sequence continues at coordinate 1,628 of ONRZ01000209.1, forward strand.
TTTGATGTGACCAATCAGGACTGTGTGATCCGTCAGAATGAGAAAGGCCATTATGTGGCCAAACTTCCAAAAACGAAATGCGTCGTATCGCTTGGAAGAGAAGTCCCCGGTATTCTGAAAGAAGTTCACGCAACACCTTTGAATGGCAGATATCAGATCAGCTTTGTATTTGATGATCAGAAGCCTGTTGGGAAGTTACTGACGGAGAAACCTGAACGTATTGCCGCGATTGATTTCGGTATCGACAATTTTATGGCGGTCACAAATAACTGTGAGCTTGAGTGCCTTCTTTACAAAGGCGGGGTTATCAAGTCGGCAAATCATCATTACAACAAGCGAATTGCGGTCATAATGAGCGAACAGACGAAGGGAGGGAGTGGTAAGTTCGTTCCGACAGAAGAGTATTACAAGATAACACAGAGACGCAATAACACGGTAAATGACTATATGTTACAGACAGGAAAACATTTCATCACATGGTGCGTAGAAAACCGTATCGACACGATCGTGATGGGAGATAACCCGTTCTGGAAACAGGAAGTTAACATCGGGCATAAAAACAATCAGAAGTTCGTTCAGATTCCATTTGACAGAATGAAGGAGATCATCGAATATCAGGCGGAACGAAACGGAATACGTGTTCTGAGACAGGAAGAGTCTTATACCAGCAAGGCAAGCTTTCCGGATAATGACCCCATTCCTGTGTACGGTATGGATAATGATTCCTGCAGCTTCAGCGGAAAACGGATCCATCGCGGACTGTACAGAACGGATCGTGGTGAGATCATTAATGCAGACCTGAACGGATCTGCGAATATCATGCGCAAATGTATAGAAGAATCATTTGAACACACTGCGCTCAGGCATGATCGGATCATAGTCATAAAACATCCAATGTATGATGCGATGACAAGGAACCGATCTGCTCAGAAATATAAGTAATCCGGACTAAACCGGATATGGGAGACGTGAATCCCCAGGAGTCCGAAAGGACTCCCTTGAAACCACGTGAGATTGCGTATGCAATCACTCGTGGTAATTCATGACTCATTCAAACGGATAATCAGCACCATCTTCCCTGTCCCCGATCTTGCGGAACATATATACAGCCAGGGGAAGTGCCAGGAAAAGGAAGGAAAAACCATCCGAAGCAGCCTGTGCAATTGCCAGACCATATTCACCGGGCAGACCAAAATGAGGGAAAACTGCCGGCAGGATCAGAACGAACGGAATCAGGAAGATCAGCTGTCTGGACATAGACAGGATCAGATTCCCGATAGGACGGCCGAGGGACTGATAAAGATTACTCGTGATCATTACGATCTCATGCGGGATCAGCACCAGACAAAGTGCCCGGATCTTAAGTGATCCGATCAGGTACATCGTTTCATTTGCTTCTGAATTGAACCACCCGAC